>NZ_JAKMQT010000004.1:0-158107 GCF_025771725.1 Campylobacter sp. IFREMER_LSEM_CL2151
AAATCTGCTTTGTCTGCGGTAAATTGATTCCATTTTGAAATTTCTTTAAAAACTTATATAAAAAGTAAATATAAAATTATTAAAATTAAATATAAAAGATAATAATAAATACTATAAACTAAAAAATATCCATAAAATGTCTTATATTTAGAAAATGAATATCAATATTCTAGCTTATTTTATATATTTTTATTGAAATTTAAAAAATTTAGAAAAATTTATGAAACTTTTATAAAAAATTGTTATATAATACTCATTAAGTTTATAAACAAAACTTAAATAAAACCCACAAGGAGTACATCATGGGAACAAGAAAAGAACACGACTTTATTGGTGAGTTGGAAATTTCTGACGAAGTTTATTATGGAGTGCAAACTTTTAGAGCACTAGAAAACTTCCATATGAGTGGTAGAAGATTACAAGATTATCCATATTTTGTAAAAGCTTTCGCTCAAGTTAAAAAAGCAGCTGCTCTTGCTAACAAAGAAGTTGGAGTTCTTGATGCTGACAAAGCTGATGCTATTGCTAAAGCTTGCGACAGATTAATTGCTGGTGAATTTTTAGATCAATTTGTAGTAGATATGATCCAAGGTGGTGCTGGTACTAGTACAAATATGAATACTAATGAGGTTATCACTAACATTGCTCTTGAAAGCATGGGGCACAAAAAAGGTGAATACCAATACCTTCATCCAAACGATCATACAAACTTAGGTCAATCTACAAATGATACTTATCCAAGTTCAATCAAAGTAGCAACCTATGCAAAACTTACTGATCTTTTAAAAGCTATGGAACTTTTAAAAACTGAATTAGAAGTTAAAGCTAAAGAATACAAAGATATCATCAAAATGGGTAGAACAGAGCTTGAAGATGCGGTTCCTACAACTTTAGGAAATACTTTCAACGCTTTTGCTAGCTATATTAAAAGTGATATTGAAAAAATCACAGCAGCTCGTGAGTCAATGAGTTATTTAAATCTTGGTGCAACAGCTATTGGTACAGGAATTAACTGCCACCCTGATTATAAATTTGTGGTTGAGAAAAAATTAAAAGAAATTACTGGTGTTGAATTTAAACCAGCTGAAGATTTTATTGCTGCTACTCAAGATACAGCTGATTTTGTACATGTAAGCGGTGCTTTAAAAACTGCAGCTGTAAGACTATCAAAAATCGCAAATGACTTAAGATTAATGAATTCAGGCCCAAGATGTGGTTTAGGCGAAATTAATCTACCAAAAATGCAACCAGGTAGCTCTATCATGCCAGGTAAAGTAAATCCAGTAATATGCGAAGCAGTAGGTGAAGCTTGCTATGAAGTTATAGGAAATGATGTTACTATCATGCTTTGCTCTGAAAGAGGAGAATTTGAACTTAATGCATTTGAACCAGGTATTGCTTATGGATTATTCAACTCTATAGTTTTACTTGAAAATGCAATGAAATCTCTAGCTGAAAAAGCTGTAAGAGGCTTAACAGCAAATCCTGAAGCATGCAAACAATCTGTACTTAACTCAATCGGTATTGTTACAGCATTTAACCCTGTTTTAGGATATGAAAAATCTGCAAGTATTGCTAAAGAAGCTTTAGAAACTGGTAAAGCAGTTGGCGATATTTGTCTTGAAAGAGGATATCTTCCAAAAGAAGAAATTGAAAGAATTTTAACACCAGAAAATATGTTAAATCCTCACATGACAGAAAAAAGAAAAGCGTAGTTTTTAGGAGTTTAAATCATGGATATTATGATTATTTTACAACTTGTTGTCTTTCTTGGGGCAATATTCATAGGTATCCGCCTTGGCGGCATAGCAATAGGCTATGCCGGAGGTTTGGGTGTTGTTATTTTAGGTCTTGTTTTAGGTATGAAGCCAGGTAATATTCCTTGGGATGTTATCTTAATCATCGCTGCAGCTATTGCTGCGATTTCTGCTATGCAACAAGCAGGTGGTTTGGATTATATGGTAAAAGTTACTGAAAGAATTTTACGTAAACATCCAAGATTTATCAATTACCTTGCACCAGCTTGCGGTTGGTTACTTACTATTTTAGCAGGTACTGGTAATGCAGTATTTTCATTAATGCCTGTTGTTATTGATGTTGCAAAATCACAAAACATTAAACCATCAGCTCCACTTTCATTAATGGTTGTTGCTTCACAAATTGGTATTACAGCTTCTCCAGTTAGTGCTGCTGTTGTTTATATGACTGGTGTATTAGAACCGCTTGGTTGGAATTATCCTGCATTAATTGGTATTTGGATTGTAACTACTTTTGCTGCTTGTATGATTACAGCTTTCATTGTAAGTTTAATCACTCCAATGGATCTTAGCAAAGACCCTGTATATCAAGAACGCTTAAAAGCTGGTCTTGTAAAAAGTGCTTCTGATGTTTTACAGAGCGAAGACAAACCAGGTGCGAAACTTTCAGTTGCTATTTTCTTATTCACAGTATTAGCAGTTGTTCTTTATGCTACAGCAATTTCTAACAATATCAAATGGATTGATCCAGTAGTTATCCCAAGAGATGCTGCGATTATGAGTTTCTTATTAACTGCTGCAACTTTAATCACAATCTTTTGTAAAGTTGAGCCTGCTAAAATTTTAGATACAAGTGTATTTAAATCAGGTATGACAGCTTGTGTGTGTGTATTTGGTGTTGCTTGGCTTGGAAATACTTTCGTTGCAGGTCATGAGGCAGGTATTAAAGAAGTAGCAGGTGAATGGGTTAAACAAACTCCAGCTATGCTTGCAGTTGCATTCTTCTTTGCTAGTATGCTTTTATACTCTCAGGCAGCTACTGCAAAAGCTATTGTTCCAGTTATCATTGCTGCATTAGGAATTTCAGCTACAAATCCTGCAGATTCTTATATGCTAGTTGCTTGTTTTGCTGCTGTTTCAGCACTTTTCGTTCTTCCAACTTACCCTACTTTATTAGGTGCGGTTCAAATGGATGATACAGGTACAACAAGAATTGGAAAATTCATATTTAACCACGCATTCTTTATTCCGGGTGTATTAGCTATAGTTATAGCTGTTGCTCTAGGTTTCTTAGCAGTAGGAATGCTTTAATACTCTAACTTTCCACTTTAAAAGTGGAAAGTTTTCTTCTTTATTTATTAACTAATTTTAAGTAGAATGTTTTTTTAATTTCAAAGAATCAAAATGACAAAATTAACTTTAGATAGAAAAAATATAAGAATTTTATTTATAGGTTATATTCTAGTAGCGCTTTTTGGCACTTTTATTCTAATGCTTCCTATTATGCACACTAAACCCATATCTTTTTTAGATGCATTTTTTACTAGTGCTTCAGCTGTAAGTATGACAGGACTTATTGTATTAAATACTTCATTAGATTTTAGCTTTTATGGACAACTTGTTATTTTATTGCTTATTCAAATAGGTGGCTTGGGCTATATGAGTATAGCTATGGCTTTGTATATTTTAGTACGCAAAAAAATGAGTTTTGGAGAAAAAAATCTTTTAAGAGAATCCTTGATTTATCCTGGCGCTGATGGGCTTGTAGGATTTTTAAAAAAGGTTTTATTTTTTGTATTTGCTATTGAGCTTATAGGTGCGGTATTATTATTTCTAAGGTTTAAGCTTGATATGAATTTAAGCGAGGCTCTATGGGCTAGTATTTTTCACTCTATTTCTGCTTTTAATAATGCAGGTTTTAGTATATTTGAAAGTGGTTTAATGCCTTATAGAGAAGATTTTTGGATTAATTTTATTATCACCTCTTTGATTATCATTGGAGGCTTGGGGTATTTTGTATTATTAGAATTATACTTTTTTTCTAAAAAGCGTTTTGCTAGTCTAAGTCTGCATACAAAACTTGTTTTAATTTCTACTATTATATTGATTATTTTTGCAAGCTTAGTGGTTTTTTTATTTGAATACCATAACCCAAAAAGCATAGGAGAATTTTCACTTTTTGATAAAATTATGAGTGCTTATTTTACAGCGGTAAATTACCGAACCGCAGGGTTTAACACTCTTGATCTTAGCACCTTTAAAGATGCAAGTTTATTTTTTGGATCTTTGTTTATGATTATAGGTGGTGCGCCTGGTGGAACTGCTGGGGGTATTAAGGTAACTACTATTGCTGTATTGTTAATCTATGCTTACTGGAGTATCAAAGATAGTAATGCAAGAATTTTTAACTTTGAAATTCCTACAGAAACTATTAATAAAGCTTTCATTATAGCGGTAAGTTCCATTGTATATATCATCACTTGTGTATTGCTTTTATCTTTAATCGAAGATGATAAAAGCTTTTTGCCTTTGCTTTTTGAAACAAGTTCAGCTTTTGCTACAGTAGGGGTTTCAGTAGGTGATGGTGGGACTTTATCGCTTAGCGCGCTTTTTAATTCTGAAAGTAAGTTAATTATCATTTTACTTATGCTTAGTGGTAGAGTGGGTGTGCTTGCATTTTTATTTAGTATATTTTTTAAAGAAAAAGAAAAATATTTAAATTATCCAAAAGGAAAAATCATACTATGAAAAAAGAAACTTATGGTATTATAGGACTTGGAAGGTTTGGTTCGGTTTTAGCAAAAGAGCTTATTGATCAAGGTAAAAGAGTTATTGTTTCAGATATTGATGAAGAAGCGGTTAAGGAATTACAAGATCATGCAGATTTTGCTTATATTTTAGATTCTACTCATACTATAGCTTTAAAAGAAGCAGGTTATGCAAATGCTGATGTTGTCATACTCAGTATAGGTGAAAATTTAGAATCAAGCATACTCACTTTCATGGCTTTAAAAGAAATAGGGGTAAAAAATATCATTGCCAAAGCAAATTCTTCTACACATGGACAAATTCTTTCAAAACTTGGGGTTAATAAAGTTATCTATCCTGAAAAAGAATCCGCAAAGCGTTTGGCTAAAATTCTTATTACTAACCCAAATTTTGAAATCATAGATCTTTCAGCTAATACCATCAAAGTAGCAAAACTTTTAATAGATGAAAATTTAGCAGGAAAAACTTTGCAATCCATTGGACAAAATTTAAAAGTTATTGCGCATAAACAGCACGATACTTGGAGTATTATGCCAAATTTAGAAACCACTGCTTATCTAAATGATATACTAATGCTACTTGGCACTCAAGAAGAACTAAATCAATACGAATATTAAAAAATCTAAAGCTTATTTTTAAGCTTTAGCCTTATATTTAAATCACCTTTCATTTTCCATTAAATATTTTATGTATTATTTTACCTATTGCCTAATTTATAAAAACACATAAACTATAATTAAATATATTTTTTTAATAAGTTATTTTAAGATTATAACAACTATTATCAAATTTATATAAAAACTCTATGTTTTAATTATCTAAAGAGCATAATAAGACATTTATACCCTTTATTTATTACCATATATAAGCTTAGTATTTATTATTTATATACTAAATATAACAAATACACTTTATATTCTTATATAAATACTATTTTACCATATCTACACATATATTAAACAAAACAACAAAGCATAAATATAAAAGATATCAAAGTCTATTTTTACATTATTTTAAAAAAGTAAATAAAAGTAATTTTTGATGATATGTAAATAATAATAAATCTATATGTATTTTTTTAATAAAAAATAAAAGTAATTTTGATTATAGTTTATAAATAATTATTATATTTGATAGTTTTTTGTCTATTTTTCAATATTTTTATAACTTTTTTATCACTTTTGTATTTTTTGTGTTATCATATTCTCATCACAAATCAAACTTTATGAAAGGATTTTGGAGGGAGGATATGAAAAAAACGCTTTTATTTGTTTTGCTCATTCACACTTTTCTTTTTTCTCAAATAATGATTTTAAAAAATCAAGATAAAATTGTTATTGAGAATAATCAAACAGCTACTGCTAAAAATAATGCAAGTTATGTTAAAAAACGTAGCAATATTGATCCAAGAGTTAAAAAGCTATTGGAGGAAAAACCAAATAAAGATTCTAATCTTAGTAAAGAAGATGAAGAATTATCTAATAAGGTTATTAGTGTTATTCAAACCATAGGTAATACATACAATGCCAAAGATGGCAAAGAAAGAGATGAGATTGTTAGAGATTTAGCAAGTAATTATTTAAGCCTACAAGCTAATACTTTAATCCAAGAATATTTACACTCTCTTAATCACTCTATCAACAGTGAGTTTAATTTAAACTATAAAAATACACTGGATGGAAAGGCTAAAGTTCTTATACCATTTACAGATAAAGATAATCCAAAAATATCTTATTTTTTACAAAGCGGTATAGGTGGATATGATAACAATAGAATCATAGGTCATTTTGGCGGCGGTATAAGATATTATCCTAATGCGCTAGCATTAGATAATTCAGGTAATATCATGCTAGGGTTAAATTTAGTTTATGATCATGATTTTAGTAGAGAACATAAAAGAATGTCTTTGGGCTTTGAAAGCATGTTGGATACACTCACTTTCCATGCTAATATTTATCAAAGATTAAGTGATTGGATTGATAGTTATGATTTTAAAAATACTAACAATGAAATAACTTTTCTAGAACGCCCTGCTAATGGTTGGGACATGGGTATTAAATATGCTTTCCCTGCTATGAACAATGTGGCTGTTTTTGCTAATATGAATAAATGGTATGGAGAAAAAGTAGCTCCATTTGGTAATGTAAGTTGCTATGAAGATTTAGAAAAAAATCCTTTAGTATATGAAGGAGGTATTACTTATTCACCTTGTCCAGCATTAAACTTTTCATTAAGCTACAAACAAAGCAATGAAAGTAACAAACAAGGCGCAAATATAGCTATGAATTTTAATATACCTTTAGATAAAGATGGATTTAAACATGCTTTTGATACAAAATTAGCAGGTATAAGTAATACCATTGAAGGATCTAGAACTAATTTTATAGATAGAGATTATTCTATGGTGCTTGAATACAAAGCTATTAATAACGCTTATCATATTTCTTATTGTGGAAATTTAGGAGATAATACTCATTGTATTATGCTTAAAAATGGTTTAAACCAAGCAGTTAAAAATGTTGCTATAAGCATAACTCCTGAACAAAAAAGTGTAATCTTAAAAGATGGGAATCATTATATTACTAATGATAGTGGAAAAGTTTTTGTTAAAATAGCCCACGCTTATGGAGTCCATCAAACTAATTTAATTGCAAAAGCAGGCAATGCTCAAGAAAGTTTTCCTATTACCATTATAGTTCCAAAAGGAGATTTTAAAGTATTTGCCAAACCTTCTAATATACAAAGACACGAGCAAACATTAATTACATTTGATGGTAGTGATTTAGCAAATGATTTAGATATAAATTGGAAGCTAAACGGCAAAGGAAGTTTGGAAAAAGTCCCAAATTCAGATAAAACCGATAAAGATGGAATTTCAAACATCATCTATAAGCCTGATACAAGCATGAAAGATAAAGAAAAGGCTGAAATTATTGCTAATGTATTAGGAATGACTTTAAAAACCTTTGTTCAAATAGCAGTTTATGGAGACAGTGATATTATCTTAGATAAAACCACTATAGGTAATAAAGAAAAAGCTCATGCAAGTTATAAAAACTTAAAAGCTAATTCTACAAAAGTTAAATGGAGTATACAAGGAGATAATGCTTTATTTATTGATAAAGATAAAACTACCAAAGAGCTTAATTTAATAGCTGATAAAAACGGTGAGAGCAATGTAGAAATCATAGGACTTAATGGAAATGAAAAAGTAAAAATCATTGCTAAGAATATGAGTGATGAATTAGTAAAAGAAAGAAGTAAAGATTTAGAGATCAAAAATTATACAGCTACTATGGAGCTTCCTACTGGAAAAGATCCTATTACTCATCAAGACTTTGAAAAAGGAATGATTGATTATAAAAGTGACTTTGAAGTAAAACTTAAAGGTTTAATACCAAAAACAAAAGTTTTATGGAAGGCTAAAGATATACAAAGCAATAAAACTTTAAGAATTAGCAATGATAAAGAAAGTATAGCTGATGATAAAGGTGAGAGCAAGGTAGTGTTTGAAGGTGTAGAAGATTTTAATATTAAAAAATTACAAATCATTGCCACTTATAATCAAAGCGCAGCTAATACTCAAGAAGTAAGCGGAGAAATCAAACTCCACCAATATACCCCAAGTATTAATCTTAGCAAAGATACTATCTATGCCTATGAAAGCGAAAACGATGATTATAGATTATTAAAAGATCCAAAGCCTGATCATGTTGAAGTAACTTTAAAAGACGGTAAACCTAATTCAAAAATAGAATGGAGTATAAGCGGAGATGCTAGCTTAAGCAATCAAGAAGCAGTATTTAATGATAATGGTGAAGCTAGAGCAACTATTACTTCTAAAGCTCCATTTAAAGCTAATCCTGTAATTAATATAAATGCTTTAGGCCAAAAGGTAGGTAAAGAGTTGCCTTATGATGTTAAAACTTACACCCCTAAAATAGAATATCCAAGATTTAGAGCTGAAGCAAAGTTAATTGAGTATGAAAAACCTTACGAAATTAAAGTAAGTAATCTTTTACCAAATTCAGTCATTGATGGAATTAGCGGAAGCAAAGGAGTAAAAGCAAAAAAAGATAGCTTTAGTGTTAATGATAGAGGGGAGGCTGTTTTAGAATTTGATGGTATTAGTGATTATAGTGTTAAAAATATTACTATCAAGTTTAATTATATTCAAAAGGGCAGTCAAAAAGCAGAATTAACCTTAGAGCCTATTTCGGTTTTTGATGAATATGATTTAATAATTGTGGGATATCCATTTACCATAAAAGCTATACCTAATGATAGTGTAGATGTTGCTTTAATACAAGGCCATCCTGGCTCAAAAGTAGAATGGAGTATAAGCGGAGATGCTACTTTAAGCAATCAAGACACAGTATTTAATGATGATGGTAAGGCTAGAGCAACTATTACTTCTAAAGCTCCATTTAAAACTGATCCTGTAATTAGTGTAAATGCCTTGGGTAGAAATCTAAGTGAAAAATTTTCTTACGAAACTGTTTACACCCCTGAAGTAGATTATCCTAGTCTTGAAGGACATGAAAAAATGGTTGACATTTTAGATGATTTTAACATAATAGTAAGAGGCTTGATGCCAAATTCAGAAATTAGTGATATTGTCGGATTTGCAGATTTGATAAAACCTGCACAAGAAAAATTTAAAGTTGATAATAAAGGTGAAGTTATTATAACAATGAAAGGAGTTGATATAGAAGATTATTATTCAGTGCCTCATGTAAATCTTCATTTTAGCTATATGAAAACAAAAACTATAAGAGAAAATTTTAATGCACTTGAAATATCTAAAAAGGAATATAAGCCAGAAGTTACTTGTGATAAAGATGCAATATATAATATGCCAGGTCAAGTAACTTGCAAAATAAAAGGAGGAAAAGCTAAATCTCTTATAAAATATGATCTTTCAGAAAAAGGAGATTTTACAGTACAAGCGGATGATCATTTTAATGATAATGGAGAGGCCACAATTAACATTCAAACACAAGCTCCATATGAAAAGAATTTTAACATGAAAATAACAGCAGCGACTGTTAATCCATTTCTACTGCATGGAAATGTATTTATTCGCTACGATCACTATGATCTTAATCCAAAAATGATGAATCCTCCAAGTTTTAAAGGACAAGAGAACACTATAGATTATGAAAGCGATGTTAATGGTATACAATTTTGTGGGTTCTGGCCTAATTCTACGGTAGTTTTTGATCAAGATCCTAGTCATTTAAGGGCAAAACAACTAGAACACAAAACAGACTCAGAAGGTTGTTTTACTGCTGATTTTTTTGGCTATCAAGTTTATTCTGAAAAGGAAGATCCTAAGGCTGAATTTAGATATACATATAATGATAGAACTGGAAAAAAAGATGTCATTGACCACTTTAACTTATATAAATATCATCCAGAAATGCATCTTAGCAAAGAAAAAAGCAGAAGAAATAAAAAAGAAGAAATTGTTGTTGCTATAGAAAATGGAAGACCACATTCTAAAGTTGAATGGGAAATAAATGGAGATTATCAACTTTTAGGCAAAGAGGATATGTTTAATGAAGATGGAAAAGCTCAACTTACCTTAATGACAAAAGAACCTTATCAAAATGATATTTTAATTAGCGCTACTACTTTAGGTCAAAAGTTTATAGGAAAAGTACATTATCTTGATGATACGGTTTATAAACCAGAATTTGATCTTCCTTTTACTGTTGATCCAAATGGCAAGATACGCTATCATTCAGCCTTATATCCTGAACCAGGCAAATATTTTCAAATATTTGAGTTACGTCCAAATTCTAAAATAAAAGTAGAGCCAAGTGATAATAGTATTTTTGTCGATGATGATACCCAAGTAGATGAAGAAGGTTGTATTAAAATTCATTTTATGACTAATAACCCCAAACCTAGGTTTTTTTATTTTACAATAACTTATGAATACCAAGAAGGCGAATTTACAACTATTCAAACACCTTCTATAGAACTAGTTTTTCCTCCAGTAGAACTTCAACATGAAGTTACCGCTTCTGGTTTTGGTGAAACATCAAACAGAATTTGGACAAAAATAAACTATAATGGAGACCCAAAAGGAAAATGTGTTCTAAAAAGCTTCAAACAAATTGAAGGACCGGCATTAACGGTTAAAAGTGGTGGTGGGATAGGTGACACTTATATCATATTTGCTTCTTCTAATATTTATGATAAAAAAGTCCATCTTGTTTTTTCGTGTTATGATGATGCAATGGAATATTCGACTGATTTTAAATTTGATGATTTTGGATGATTTTAAAACGAAAGACTATATAGTTTAAAAAATTAATTGAATTTTGATGGTGGGATGGGTGGGGGAGATAGATTATCATCAAACTAAAAAACTATGATTTCATGAGTAAATAAGCCAGATGGTGTCAAGGGGGAGACTTGAACTCCCGACCTCCGGCTTATGAGACCAGCGCTCTAGCCAGCTGAGCTACCCTGACATAAAAAGAAGTTAAAATTATACTTTATTTTGCTTAACATTTCATAAAATACTTATTTTGTAAATTTTATATATTTTTCAACTTTTTTGTGCTACAAATATAAAACTATATTAAAAAAGGATTTTAATGCAAATTAGCTCAAGTTATAGCAATGCCTTTTACACACAAAATCCTTATCAAAACAAAGACAAAGAACAAGCTAAAGAAAACATTTCAGAAAAAGAAAATCCACAGCAAACAAAAGAAAATAAAAACGATCAAGAAAAAGATGAAAAAACTCAAAAAGTCAATGGTAAAGACTTAAGCAACGAGGAAGTAAAACAAGTACGAGAACTTGAAAAAATCGACAGAGAAGTAAGAGCTCATGAGGCAGCCCACCAAGCAGCAGGTGGAGCTTTAGCCGGTGCTGCAAGTTTTGGTTATACAAGAGGCCCTGATAATAAAATGTATGCAGTTGAAGGAGAAGTGCCTATAAGAATGCAAAAAGGCAATACTCCAGAAGAAACTATAGCAAATGCTATGCAAGTAATTGCTGCAGCTATGGCACCAGCTGATCCTAGTCCGCAAGATTACAAAGTAGCGGCTAATGCTATGCAAATGCAAAATGACGCACGCGCCGAACAAGCTAAAATAAAAGCAGAAGAGCTAAAAGCACAAAATGAAAAAAGCGAAAATGAGAATGAGGAAAAAACAAATTCAAATTCCAAAGCCATAAAATCATACACACAAAATACATCACAAAATTACATAGGAAGTCAGTATAACAAAAGCGCATAGTGGCAGAGAGGAAGGGATTCGAACCCTCGGTGAGTTGCCCCACACACGCGTTCCAGGCGTGCTCCTTCGACCGCTCGGACACCTCTCTAAAAATGAAAATTATAACTTATTTTTTTAAATTTACACTAAAAAGGGAATTTATGAAGCTTTTTTACTCTTGTTTTTATTTTTTTATTTTACTTTTTTTAAGTGCTTGTTCAAATCATGCTAATGTTAATTTATCTTATGAAAAAGCCTTTATAAACAAACAATGCGATGAAAATACCCTAGCTTTAAAAAACGCAGATAAAGACACCATATATACAGGATTAAATTTAGCCTCTTTAGCAAGAGTTTGTAAAAACTATGAAAAAAGTAATGCATTTTTTGATAAAGCAGAAGAAGCTTATAAATATGATGTAGATTTACAAAACGAGCTTCAAAAAGCCACTAAAAATTTTAGTGAAATTTTACTTAATGATACCATCAATGACTATCAAGGTTATTTTTATGAAAGGATTATGCTAAATACTTACAAAGGTTTAAATTATATGAGCTTGGGTGATTTTGAAAACGCAAGAGTGGAATTTAACCGAGCTTTATACAGACAAGATAGAATGAAAGAATATTTTTATGATTATATACAAAAAGCTCAAGAAGAATACCAAAAAGAACTTCAAAAAGATAAAAAAATATATACAAGTTTTCAGCAAAATTTAAACCCTATCTATAAACAATATGACAATCTTCTTAGTGCATTTAACGCAAATAAAAACTATACTAATATCTATGCTAGCTATCTTAGTGCTTTATTTTTCTTTTTTGACAAAGATTATATTAAAGCTTATGATCTTTTAAAAGAAGTAGCCTTAAGCGATGTGAAAAACAAACAACTTCAAAAACAATTTCAAGTATTTGAAAAATTCACTCATTTAAAAACAACTTTCCCTCAACAAAAATACATTTTTATCATTTATGAAGATGGTTTTAGTGTTACAAAAGAAGAATTTAATCTTACTTTGCCATTTGTTTTTAATGATAATCTTGCAAATATTAGCGTAGCTTTTGCTTATTTAAAATCAAGAAATGCTTCTTATAAATTCTTGCAAAGCCAAGATGAAAAAACCCAAAATTTAATTTATTTTGATGATATTATAGCAAGTGAGTTTAAAACTCTTTTGCCTTCTATGGTGATGAAAACCTTAGCCTCAAGTGCGCTTAAAACTTCAATTAATTTAGCCATAGCTAATAATGATTCAAGTGGTTTTTTATCATTTATTAGCACTGTTAGTACTGCTTTAATTAACAAAGCAGATCTTAGAATGTGGCAAGCTTTACCAAAAAGTGCTAGTATTTTAATGCTAAAAAATGAAGGCTTAGTTAAAATTTATGATGATAAAGAAAAAATGATTTTTGAAGATGAGTTGGAAAAAGATAAAAATTATATTGTGCTTATAAGATCTTTTGCGCCAAATTCAAATATTATTTATAAAATCAAAGAACAATAAGGAGATAAAATGAAAAAAAGTTTATTTTTTATGGTTTTTGCGCTTTTAGTTTTCAGTGCTTGCTCTTCACAACCAAAATACACTGATGGTAAAGCTTCTCAAAAAGTTCAAGGCGATGCACTTACTTTGGGACTTGATAGAGAAGACTTTGAAAAAACCGCTGAAGATATGATACAAAGCTTACTTAGTGATTCTGCTTTTGCAAATTTAAATAGCTCTAATAGAAAAGTTGTTGCCATAGGAAAAATCATCAATGACACCCCGCAAAGAATAGACACAGACAAACTCACTTCAAAAATTACCATAGCATTAAGAAAATCTGGCAAATTTATACTAACAACCGCTGTGGCAGCAGGTGGAGCAAAAGATAGCTTATCTCATGATGTAAGAGATTTAAGAGACAATGAAGAATTTAATCAAAACTCCATAGCTAAAAAAGGCACACTTTTAGCCCCAAATTTCTCACTTTCTGGTAAAATCAGACAAGATACTGTTAAACTTTACAATGGCAAAATTCAAACCGAATATTTTTTTCATTTAATTCTTACGGATTTAACTAGTGGCTTAGCCTTTTGGGAAGATGAAAAAACCATCAACAAAACAGGCAAAGGCAAAAGTGTAACATGGTAAAAAAACTACTAATTCTTTTTTTAACCCTCTTTTGTCTTTGTCAAGCACAAAGTGCTTTAAACAAAGAAAGCTATGGCGAGGGTTTTGGAAATACAAGAAGCGAAGCAATAAAAAATGCCATCAATGAAGCTCTTGGGAAAATGGAAGGCTTAAAACAAGTTAAGCTTAAAAAATTTGAGTTTAATTTTAATGGAAATTTCAATATAGGCTATGATGAGGAAATTGATTTTGTTAGTAATGGGGTTTTTAATAGCTATGATATTAAATCTTTAACCCAAACAAATCAAAACGAATTTCATGCAAAAGTTGTAATTTATAAAAAACTCTATAGTGAAAAAAACCTTGAGGATAAAAGTTCGCTAATTATCATCAACAAAGTTAAAGATGAACTCTCAGCTAAATTTGAACAAGAACTTTTAAGTGTTTTACTCCAAAGTAAAAAATTTAGAATTTTAGATAGAGCAAATCTTGATCTTTATAATCAAGAAAAATCTTTACTTATAAAAAATGCAAGCGATGATGAACTCATTAAGCTTTACAATGTTTTAGGTGCTGATTTTTTACTCATTTTAAATCCTAAAATAGAACAAACTCAAAATGAAATTAGCACTCAAACTTATAATATTAACATTGATTATCGTTTGATAGAATTTGCTACAACTCAAATCAAAGCCTCTAATACTTTAGAGTTTAAAATGAGTTCTACAAGCAATTCAAGCAAACAAAAAGCTCTTAGGGGTATTGCTACAAAAATTACAGAAGATATTTTTAAACATTCTAAAGACGATCAAGAAGAAGAAACAGAGCAAGGTTTAGACGCAAACTATCAAATCAACAATGAAGGTGGGGTTAATTTAGGTTTTTAGCCTCTAAAAACTCACACCTTTTGCAAAGCTCGGCTTTTAAAATTCCTTGCTTAAATCCTTCTTTTAATTCCATATATAAAGACGAATTTAAAAGCTCATTAAAATCTTTTTCAAAACAATTTCCTAGTTTTATATCCCCTTTAGTATCCAAACAACAAGGCACTAAAGTTCCATCACTTAAAATAGCAATTTGCCCATTTAAAGCATGACAAAACCCCTTCTCTCTAACAACCTCATCTTTCAAAGAAGGCCATTTAAAAAGTTTAGCCTGATGTAAGATAATATGCCTTTCTAAGCGATTTTTAGCTTTTTGCTTTTGGATTTTTACTTTAAAAATTTGCTCTAAAAAATCATAGATTTTTTCATTTTCAAAAGGTGGGTTGAAATTTTTATCTAAATTCCAAAGTCTTAGGTTGATAAAAGAATTATTTTTATTTTCTAAGTATAAAAAAATAAGCTTCAAAATAGGCTCAAAGTATTCTTTTAAACTCATTCTACTTTGGGATAAAAAAGCACCTAAGGAAATATTAATTTGTCGGACGTTTTTAGAGTCTAAAATGAGTTTTATCTTCTCATCATTAAAATAAAACCCACTCGTAGTAAGCTCTATTTGCATATTAAATTTTAAAGCTATTTCTAAATATTCTTTTAAATTTAAAACCCTTAAAGGATCTCCAAGCACATGGAAAGTAAAAAGTTTGGCATGATTATGCACGATTTTGCAAATTTTTTCAAAGTTTTCAAGGCTCATTTGTCTTCTTTGGGCTTTTTGGCTAGGACAAAAATCACATTTTAGCCCACAAATATCACTTAATTCTATATAAATTTTCTCAAAATGCATAATCACTCTTTTTAAAAAGCTCAAATGCCTTTAAAGCAAGTTTTGAAAGCGTGATATACTCTAATTCTTTATAAGCAAAAGCTTTAGCTTGAAAGTCTTCAAAATCATCATCTTTTAAAAAATATACCTTAGCATTGATTTTGTACTTGGTATAAGAATGCTTAAATTCTCCTATAAATTTTGCTTTTTTTTGGTTTTTGTATTCTAAAAAATTATATAAATTAAAATACAACTTTTCTTGACTCTTAATGAGTAAAAACTGCTCGTTTTTTTGCACTATAAGTATTTTTAAAATAGTATTTTCGTATTGAATTTTTTTAGTTGGATTGAATTTTTCATATTCATTTTTTCCACTACAAAAGCTTTCTAAAGGACAAAGCTCACATTTTGCATTTTTAGGTAAGCAAACCAAAGCCCCTATATCTAGCAAAGCTTGATTGTGATCAAATGCATTATCATAGTTTAAAAATTCTCTTGCCTTTTGTGTTAAAAGTTTAGAGCTTGGATTTTGCAAACTATAAAATCTACTCAAAACTCTTTTTATATTTGCATCCACAAAAGACTTAGCTTGCAAAAAACCAAAGCAAGCTATAGCGCCAGCTGTATATTCTCCAATACCAGGAAGTTTTTGAAGCTCTTTAATATCAAATGGTAATTTTGCATTAAATTTTTGCACACAAATTTTTGCGCATTTGTGCATATTTCTCGCCCTAGTATAATACCCAAGCCCTTGCCAAGCTTTTAAAACCTCATCTTCACTTGCCATAGAAAGTGCTTTTAAAGAAGGAAATTTAGCTAAAAACTGAAAATAATAATTTTGCAAAACACTCTTTACCTGAGTTTGCTGAAGCATAATCTCACTAACATAAACAGCATAAGCAATATCAATATTTTTTAATTTTTCTAAATCATCTGCTTTAGCGTATTTTTTCCACTCATCATGCAAAATACGCCAAGGAAGACTTTTCCTACCATTTTGATCATACCATTTCAAAATATTTTCATGAATTTTTTGCATTAAAACTTTCTTTATTTTTAAAAAAATTATACAATCTATTCTTAAAGGCTTTATGTTAAAATAAAAAAATATTTTTAAAAAGGAGTAAAAATGAAAAGTTTTTTAAAAGGTTTAGGTTTAGGATTACTTTGTTTAGTATTATTTGTACTAGGAGTGGTTTTTAACACTGAATTTTTAGGCTTAAAAAATCATAATAAACAAAATATAGAATTTTCAAGAAATATAGAAGTATCCAATGAAATTATGCCAAATATCTTCAATGCTACTTTAAATTTTAGCGCTAGTGAAGAACTTAGTAAAAAAACCATTGTTTCTAGTGAAGAAAAAAATCATATTGCAAAAACATTTAAAGAAATCTCAGATCGTATTGCTAAAGAAAATTATTGCAAAGGCGGAAGTTATACTTTAGAGCCAAATTATAATTATTACCAAGGGGTAAAAACACTTAATGGATACAGATTGCACTCTAATTTTACTTGTCAAATTCCACAAAATAAAAGTAAAGACTATGAAAATCTTATAAAAGATATAGAAAATATTAGCGCTACTAATACTTTTATCTCTTTTAATACCAAAGCCTTGCAAGCTGGTTTTGATGAGGCTATTTTAGAAGCAAATAAAGAAGATTTATATGATCTTGCATTTAAAAAAGCTTTTGAAAAGGCTCAATATTATTCTAAAACTTTAGCAAAAACTTGCGTGATAAAAAACATTCATTTTGATAGTTGCAACATCAAACACAATGCTCCAAGTTTAGCAGCTAGTGCAGATAGTGTTGTATTGCCTATTATTAAAAGTGAAAAACAAAATTTAAGAGCTAATGTGCTTTTTATTTGTCAATAAATTTCATTTTGGCTTTATTTTGAGCTTTTATAATTTCTCATCATTAATTTAAAGGAGAAACAATGAAAAAAATTATAAGTTTATTTATCGTAAGTTCTTTGGCTGCTTCATTTGCTCTAGGAGCTGATTTTTCCAAAAAAAGCAATGATGAGATTTTAAATCTTGCAAAAACTGTTAGCGCACAAGATCAAGCTGATTTGGTTATAGAAATGAAAAAAAGAATGAATGAGATGAAATACAAAGACGCAAAAGTTTTTCATCAACAATTTAAAACTAATTTACGCGAAAACATCTCTAAGCTTTCTATACAAGAAAGAAACCAAAGAAGAGCTATCGTTCAAGAAGATATGCAAAATTTAACCGATGAAATGAGTGGTAAAGAAATAAGAGAATTAAATTTACATCAACATGGTAAAAATCCACATAGAATGCACAAAATGGATCATCAAAACCATGCAAATTGTCCAATGAGATAAAATGGCAGCAAAAATTCTGCTCTTAGAAGATGATTTAAGTTTAAATGAAATTATAAATGAAGCCTTAAGCGATGAAGGCTTTAAAGTCTCTTGTGTATATGATGCACAAGAGGCACTAGAAAAAGCTTATGAAGAAAATTTTGATCTTTGGATTTTTGATGTTAAAGTCCCAAAAGGCAACGGCTTTGAAGTTTTAAAAGAATTAAGAGAAAGTGCTAAAAACACCCCTGCTATATTTTTAACTTCTTTATCCATGCTTGATGATGTAAAACAAGGATTTTTATCAGGTTGTGATGATTATATTAAAAAGCCTTTTGATATAGATGAATTAATTATCCGTGTAAAAAATATCATTAAAAGAAATTTTAGCCACCAAAAAGAAGATTTGATTTTACTTAGCTCTTCAAAAAACATTTCTTTTGATCCGCTTAATAAAACCCTTTATCAAAATAAAACAATCATCAATCTTACCAACAAAGAAAAAGAACTCTTAGCCTTACTTTTAAAAAAACGTCCACATTTTGTAAGCATAGAAACCATTTTTGATGAAATTTGGAATTTAGATGAAGAGCCTGTAATTATGAGCCTTAGAGTTTATATAAAAAATTTAAGGAAAATTCTTGGCAAAGATCTTATTATCAATCAAAGAAATATAGGCTATGCCATTAGGCTAGAAAATGAAAAGTGAAAATTTTAATAATACTATTTTTAAAATTCTAGCCCTTTATATCATCACAAGTGGTGTATTTTTAACGATTTTTTTTATCACTTTTTATCAAAAAGAAGCTAGCTATATACGCTTAAATCAATTAACTCATATGTATACACACCATAATTACATCTTGCAAAATATTATAGAATCAAAACATAGTCAAATTGCATTAGAAAAAATCAACTTTGCAGAAATTTCTAACAAACTCAACACTTCCTTTGCTATTATCTTAGATCAAAAAGTAATTTTTAGCAATCTTTCATTTGACGCTATTAATATTTTAAGACACTTAGAACAAAATGACTTTATCTATAGTAGAAACAAAAGGCTATTCATAGAATTTTTAAAAATTCGCAATCTAGATGCTTATATAGATAGAACTGATATGAAAAAACCTAGACATTATTTTAAATTTTTAAAACACAGAAATATTCACATCATCATGGAAACTGATGATCTTGGTTTTAAAAAAGAACAATACCGTAAAGATAATTATAACAATCTAGATATCAACGATTTTTCCCACGAGCTTTGGAAATTAAAATTAAAAACTATTTTTTACACTCTTATATGTATTTTACTACTTGCTATAGTTGCTTATATACTCATTTTGCTTGTCTTTAAAAATATCAAAGAGCAATTTAAAGCACTTAATGATTTTATCAAAGATACCACGCATGAAATTAATACGCCTTTGAGCGTGATTTTAGCTAGTATTAAAAAATTTGATGATACAAATTTAAATCCAAATAATATAAAAAAACTAAATCATATCAAACTAGCAAGTAAAAATTTAAACCATATCTATCAAAATCTCATAGCCTTAAATTTTTTCTTGCAAAAAGAAAATACAAAAGAAGATATCAACCTAAAAGAGCTTTTAGAGCAAAGACTAGAATACTTTGAAACTTTAATCGCACAAAAAAATCTCATCATTGAAAAAAATCTTTTAGAGCAAGACTTTTATGCTAATAAAGAAGAAATGCAAATTTTAATCGATAATCTTTTAAGCAATGCCATAAAATACACCGATGCTCATAAAAAAATCTATATTTGCTTAAAAGAAAAAACACTTAGCATTAAAGATGAAGGTCAAGGAATGAGTGCTAAAGAAATAGCTCAAATTTTTACACGCTATAAGCGCTTTAATCAAGACCAAGGGGGTTTTGGCATAGGTTTAAACTTAGTCAAGCAAATAGCTGATAAAAACAATATCAATATTAAAGTTTTAAGCAAAGAAAATGAAGGAAGTGAGTTTATACTTTCTTGGTAAGGATAAAAATGGATATTTGTTTAGAAAAAATAAAAATGGAACAAACTTGGAAAGAATTTTTAAAAGATGAGTTTTTAAAACCTTATTTTTTAGAGATAAAAACTCATTATATCAACGCCTTAAACGAAGGAAAAACTATATATCCACCAGCAAATTTAATCTTTAATGCATTTAATCTAGCTCCCTTGCAAGATTTAAAAATCATACTTTTAGGACAAGATCCCTACCACAATCCTCATCAAGCTATGGGTTTAAGCTTTAGTGTGCCAATGGGAGTTAGAACTCCCCCATCTTTACTTAATATCTACAAAGAATTACAAGATGATTTAAATATCCCTATAGCAAAACATGGTGATTTAAGCAAATGGGCTAAACAAGGGATTTTACTTTTAAACTCTATATTAAGTGTAGAAGCAAACAAACCTGCTTCACACGCACATTTTGGTTGGCAAAAATTTACTGATGCGGTTATATCAAAACTTAGCAATGAAAAAGAAGGTTTGGTGTTTTTGCTTTGGGGAAATTATGCTAAAAACAAAAAGGTTTTAATCAATCCCCAAAAACACTTTATCCTAGAAGCAGCACATCCTTCACCTCTAGCAAGGAATGCTTTTTTAGGGTGCAAACATTTTTCAAAAAGCAATGAAATTTTATTAAAACTTGGCAAAAGTCCTATTGATTGGAACTTAAACTCATAATTTACTTTAAACCTATATACTTTAGGAAAATTTTTATAAAGGATAAATATGAATTGCCCAGTTTGTGCAAACACAGCTTTATTAATGAGTGAAAGAAATGGAGTTGAGATTGATTATTGTCCAAAATGCCGCGGTGTTTGGCTTGATCGTGGTGAACTTGATAAAATCATAGAAAGAAGCACCTCTCAAAGCGTACCACAACCATCTCATCAACAAAACTATAACCAACAAGCAAACTATCATCACAACAGTGGCTATAAATACAAGAAAAAAGAAAGTTGGCTTGGAGAATTATTTGACTTTTAAGCCAAGAGGCTTAAAAGTTTTACTTAAACTCTCATTTTTATTTCTATCTTCTTTTTATTTACAAAAAAACACTTTTTATTAATAATATATGTTACAATAAAATAATTTTTAACAAAAGGAGAGAAAATGAAAAAAATCATTCTAGGTTCTTTACTAGCATCAAGTTTTTTAATTGGAGCAAATTTGGAAAATTTTGATCCAAAAGCACAAAAAGATCATTTAGTTATCAAAATGGAAATTCTTGATAAAAATGCCAACAAAAACGCAGGTGAAGTTGTAGCAGTACAAACTCCTTATGGAGTAGCATTTTACCCAAATCTTCAAGGTTTAGAAAGTGGAATTCATGGTTTTCATGTTCATGCAAACGCTGATTGTGGAGCAACTGATAAAGGTTTAGGTATGAAAGCAGGTGGTCACTGGGATCCTGAAAAAACCGACGCACACTCAAGCCCATGGGATGATAAAGGCCACAGAGGTGATTTACCACCACTTTATGTAGAAAAAGACGGTAAAGCAACTAATCCTGTATTAGCGCCAAAAATCAAAACACTTAATGAACTTAAAAACCACTCTTTAATGATACATTTTGGAGGAGACAATCATAGCGATCATCCTGCAGCACTTGGCGGTGGCGGTGCTAGAATGGCTTGTGGGGTAATTAAATAAAACACATACTAAAGGCTTTTTGCCTTTAGTATTATTTAAAAAGCTTAGTAAAATCTAAATCATTCATAAAATCATGACTTGATCCGCCAAAACTTTGGCTAGGACTATAAGTAGCAATAGCCACTGCAAGCTCACTAAGCATAGAAGCTATTTCTTCCCTTTTATCTACTATATAAGCTTTCATACCCTCATAATCACTAGTTTCTAAAATTTTTAAAGGGTTATAAATTTCAAAAGCAAAAGCCTTTGAGCCTACATTTACATTATAATTATTATCAAATAAAGCATTGCCTAAAAATGAGCAATTATCTACTATTTTCAAACTTTCGCTTGCAATTAATACCTTATCTTGCACATCTTCATAATTTTTATCTTCTAAAAGTTTTGAAATTTTTTTCAACGAAGAATCTAAAATTTGTAAAGCACCAACAAAATCGTTTGCATCGGTAATATCTTCACTAAATTTTTGTGTTTGGTGTTTTAAATTCGCACCATCTATACTTAAACCTACTTGTCCTAAATGTTTTTGTAAGATTTCTAATTCATCTCTCATAATACACCTTCCTTGTTATTGCTATAACAAGAAAAGCATTTTTTATTCCAAATTTCGATCTATCCAAACTCTAAAATCTTTAGCAAAAAGCAAAAAAACCTCATCATAGTTTTGGATTAAAATTTTAGGATTATTATCATTTAATTCTTTTTCATAGTAAAAATACTTACTTGCTATAAGTTTTTTAGGGTTTATTTGCACTAAATTTAAATTAATGCCTAATTTTATTTTAGAATGCATCTCATCGCTAAAATCTTGCTCTAATACATCTACTTTGCTTTCTAAAACATAATCAGCACTAGCTAGACTATCTTGGTTTAAAACCGCTTTAAATGCTTCTAAATCTTGCAAATGAAATTCCAAAAAAGTTTTAATCATCAAAGCAGGATTTTCTTTCCAAAAATGATAAGCATAAGCATCAACAACATGATCTTTTTTATAAAAAATTTCATTAGTATAAGCCAAGCCCTTAGGCAAAGAAACTATAATAGTTGCGTTTTTTTTATTTTGACTTTGCTCTAGCTTTTCTAAATTAATACTAAAATATTTATTTGCAGGTAAAGTTTGACTTGGACTAATCAAAGAACAAGCACTAAAAAAAATAGCTACTAAACTAATATATAAAAATTTCATTTTATTCTCCTGGAGCATATTGAATGGCTTTATCTTTATAAATTACATCGGAAGGATTTTGCTTTAAATTTTTTAATAATTGCGTAAAATCTAAAAACAAAACTCTTAAAATATCTAAATTTTCATTCAAAAGCATTCTGCTTTTATTAAGCTCGTTAAGTTGGCCATTAGCATTGTTTAAAAAATTTGAAAAATCATCTGAACTTTTACCAAGTTTAGAGCTTGTTTTGTTTAAATTTTCTAAAAATGCTGGTGTATTAGCATTTAAATGTGCAAAAAGCTCTGATGAATTTTGTAAAATTTGCTCGATACTTTTTAAATTTTTATCACTTAAAAGATTTTCTAGTTTAAGCTTTGAGACATTAATAAGCTCTAAAAGATTATTTGCTTGCTTATCTATACTCGTAAAAAAACTTTCCTTTGATTTTATGATAGGATAAACATCATCATCTGCTTTTAAAACACTAGCTTCCTCACTACCCCCTGCAAGCTGAATAAACTTAAATCCTGTTATACCTTGAATTTGCAAGCTTGCATAAGTATCTGTTTTAACCGCTAAATTAGAATCAAGCTTGACTAAAATTTTTACCCTTAATTGATTGCTTGAACTATCTATGCTGATATTTTCAACACTTCCAACATCAACTCCTAAAAATTTAACCGGAGCTTTGACGCTAAGCCCTGCAACTGATTCTTCCATATAAATTTCATAATATTTAAAAGATTTCTCATCTTTTAAATTCCCATACCACACTATAAAAAACAAGCTGATAAAAAATAACACACAAACAAAAATTCCGATCAAAATATAATTTGCTTTATTTTCCATTATTGCATAAACCTCTCATAAAGTCTTGGATTTTGCTCTTGCAAAGCCTCAACATTTCCCAAAAAACCAACTTTTTTATTCTCTATAATCAAAAAGCGATTTAATACATTTTTCATACTTTCTTTATCATGAGTAATTAAAATCACACATAATTTAAAGCTTTGTTTTAAACTCAAAAGCAACTCATCAAATTCTCTTGAACTATAAGGATCAAGCCCTGAAGTTGGCTCATCTAAAAAAAGCAATTTAGAATCAAGTGCCAAAGCTCTAGCTATAGCCACTCTTTTTTTCATACCTCCGCTTAATTCACTTGGATAAAGCTTAGCTACACTCTCATCAAGCCCCACCATCTTAAGCTTCATCATGGCTATTTCTTTGATATCGTTTTTGCTAAGTTTTGTATATTCAACCAAAGGTATGCTAATGTTTTCAAGTATATTAAAAAAGCTAAATAATGCTCCATATTGAAAAACAACACCCCATTGTTTTTGCAAAAACAAAGCATCTTCATCGCTTATATTTTTTAATCTCTTGCCTAAAATTTCATACTCGCCCTTATCAAAATGCTCAAGCATTAGCATTTGTCTTAAAAGTACAGATTTACCACTACCACTGCCACCTAAAATGCCAAAAATTTCATTATCTTGTACTTCAAAACTAATATCCTCATGCACACATTTACTTCCAAAATAAGTGCTGATATTTTTAGCCTTTATAATCAAAGTCCAGCCTTTGTTAAAAATACAGAAAAAATCGCATCAAAAGCTATCACCCAAAAAATAGCATTTACCACGCTTTTTGTCGTGTAAACACCTATACTTTCGGTAGTTTTTTGCACAAAAAATCCTCTAAAACAAGCAATAGAAGCAATCAAAAACCCAAAAATAGGTGCCTTTATAAGCCCTATGATGATATGTTTTAACTCCACTGCTTCTTTAAAGCGACTCATAAACTCACTCATGCTAATTTCTAAACTAAACCAAGCAACTACAATTCCACCTATAATGCTTAAAATATCCGCCACTATTACCACCAAAGGCATGGCAAGTGCTAAGGCTAAAACTCTAGGTAAAATGATAAACTCACTTTCTTTAAAACCCATAGTTTTCATCGCATCAATTTCATCAGTGAGCTTCATTACTCCAATTTGAGCTGTATAAGAACTCGCACTCCTACCAGCTATAACAATAGCACTAATTAATGGTGCAAGTTCTCTAGTAGCAGAAATTCCCATTAAATCGACAATGTAAATATTAGCTCCAAATTGTGCAAGCTGATACGCAGCTTGATAAGCAAGCACTACACCCACAAGCAATGAAGTTAGCATAATAATAGGCAAAGCATTAATAGCACTATTTTCTACATGATATAAAAATGCCTTAAAGCGAAGTTTTTTAGGATTTAAAAGTGTTTTAAAACAAGTATAAATAATAAGTCCTATGAAATTTAAAAACTGTACCAAAAGCGTAAAAGATTCAACAACCTTTTTTCCTAAATTTTCAAAAAAATCTTTAAGTGTTTTTTTATTTTCATGAGAATTATGAAAACTTTTATAGTGTTTTTGACAAAGTTCAAAAAGCTTAGCATGTTCGCTTTTAAGATTTATCCTACTAAACTCAAAACCTTTTTGCTTAAGTTCATTTTCTAAAGCTAGAAAATACCTAATCCCAGCAGTGTCTATAAAATCTAAATTTGCAAAATCAAAAATAATATTTTTTTGAGTAGGAAAATCTAATTTTTCTAATTTTCCTACGCTAGTTTTATCCCATATACCAAAAACACTAAAAACACATTCTTGGTTTTTAATGTCTTTGATGATTTTATTTTTCATTACATAAACTTAAAACATATGAGCTTAATTTTTCCTCACTAAATCCAAAATGCTCAAATACATCTTTATCTTTACCACTCTCACCAAAACTTTCTATACCATAAAGCTCATCACAAATTCTATAAAGCTCGTTTGAATTTGCAGCTTCCACGCCTATAACCTTACCTTGTAAAATTCTTTCTTTATAAGATTTTTCTTGAGCGATAAATAGTTCATAACAAGGCATAGAAACTACATTAGCAATCACACCTTTTTCTTTTAAAATCTTAGCTACTTTTAAACACAATGACACTTCACTACCACTTGCTAAAAGTGTAAATTGCGCATTTGCGTTTTCTTCTAATAAATAAGCCCCATTTTCCACATCTCCAAAAACAGGCTCACTTAAAGCGCTTAATTTTTGACGCGATAAAACAAAAACACTTGGCATATTAGTTTTAAGTGCAATCTGCCATGCTTTGACATTTTCAACCCCATCAGCTACTCTAAATGTTAATGAATTTGGCATAGCTCTAAAAGTGCTAAGTTGCTCTATAGGTTGGTGTGTTGGACCATCTTCGCCCACACCTATGCTATCATGAGTAAAAATGAAAAAATGTTTAGCCCTCATCAAAGCTGCTATTCTTGCAGCAGGTTTTAAATACTCACTAAATATAAAAAAGGTAGCACAATAAGGCAAAAACAAACCATATCTAGCAAAAGCATTTGATATAGCAGCCATTGCATGCTCTCTTATGCCATAGTGGATATTTTTTCCATTTGGAAAATCGCCCATATCTTTGAGTTCAGTTTTATTTGATGGGCCTAAATCTGCACTACCACCTAAAAACCCTGGTAAAGCTTTAGCAATAGCATTTAAAATCATACCATTGCTATCTCTAGTAGCTAGATCTTTTCCTTTAAAATCAGGAAATTGTATTTTTGAAAAATCAGGCTCTAAAAGCTCTTTTAGCAATGCTTGTCTTTCTGCATTTAAATTTTGTACTTTTTGGTTCCACTTAGCTTGTGCTAAATCTCCAAGTTCTATTGCGGCATTAAAGCGAATTTTAACTTCTTCTGGAATTTCAAAAGTTTTTTGTGGATCAAAACCTAAAGCCTCTTTTGCCTTTTTAATAAGCTCTTCACCCAAAGGTGCTCCGTGAGAATGATGGCTTCCTTCAAGCTCTAAAGCTCCTTTAGCTATGGTAGTATGAGCGATGATTAAACAAGGCTTTTTGCTTTCTTTAGCTGTTTTTAATGCTAAATCAATTTGCTCAAAATCATGCCCATCTATCTCAAGCACTTCAAAATTTTGCGCTCTAAAACGCTCTTTTACATTTTCATTAAAGGCAATAGCCACATCACCTTCGATTGAAATATTATTACTATCATAAATGATGATTAAATTATCAAGTTTGTGAAGCCCTGCTAAAGAACAAGCTTCATAAGAAATTCCTTCTTGCAAATCTCCATCACCACATAAACAATATACTTTGTGATTAATAATATCCTCGCCCAAAAGCAAACTTGCTTTTTTAGCTGCCATAGCAAAGCCAACCGCATTTGCAATGCCTTGTCCTAAAGGTCCTGTAGCAATTTCAACGCCTGGAGTGAAAATTTCAGGATGACCTGGAGTTTTAGAGTGTAATTGACGGAAATTTTTTAAATCCTCTAAACTTACATCATAACCACTCAAATGTAAAAAGCTATAAAGTAAAGCACTAGCATGACCACCTGAAAAGACCAATCTATCGCGGTTTAACCATGTAGGATCTTTTGGATTATGTACTAAATGAGTACTTAAAACACTCATAATATCTGCTAAACCCATAGGTGCACCTGGATGGCCTGAATTTGCCTTTTGTATCATATCCGCACATAAAAATCTTATAGTGTTGGCTTGTTTTTGTAACATTGTTTAACCTTTTAAATATTTATCAATCAAAATTTGAAGCTCATTAGCAAGCTTAGAGTCTAAATTTTTCATTTTTTCTTCGCATAATGCAATTTTATCATCTTTTGCCTTTTTGGCACCTTCTAAACCCAAAAGTTTTACAAAAGAATTTTTATGCAAATCATTATGAGTTGGTTTTCCTGCTTCTTGGGTATCTAAAGTCGCATCGATAATATCATCTTTGATTTGAAAAACTAATCCTATCAAAAGCCCTATTTCATAAATTTGCTCGCATTCTTTTTCATCTAACTCACAAATTTCACAACCCATTTTTAAAGCTGCCGCAATTAATCTTGCAGTTTTATGAATATGTAAAAACTCAACTTGTTCTAAATTTAAAGGTGTATCTTCAAAATAACAATCAATAGCCTGTCCAATAATCATACCATTAAGCCCTGCATTAAAAGCTAAAGTTTCTATGAGTTTTAATCTAACATTTTCTTTTAAATCAAGTCTTGAAAGTAGTAAAAAAGCTTCAGTATTTAAAGCATCGCCTACTAAAATAGCTGTGGTTTCATCATATTTTTTATGCAAGGTTTGCTTTCCTCTGCGTAAAGAAGCATCATCCATAGCGGGTAAATCATCATGTATTAAAGAGTAAGTATGGATAAATTCCAAAGCCAAAGCTGCATTTAAAGCCTTTTCAAACAAAGCAGGATTTTTAGCATTAACTATACCCAAAAGCAGTTGGGCTCTAAAATGCTTCCCACCAGCTTCTAACATCCATTTTAAAGCTTCATTAAAAAATGGATGAAAGCTTTGAGTTTTAGGAAAATTTTGCTCTAAATGCTGTTTGAATTTTTCTAAAATCACTTATTTAGCCTTATAAAAAAGTCAAAGTATCCTTTATTAAAATGCTCAAAATCATTATTTTTCGCTGAAGGGATATTACTTGCTTGTCTTGAAACTAAAACATCAAAAGTATTAGCTTGAGTTAATATGGCTTGAAGTTCATTGAAATTGTTGATTTTTTGGTTATTAATTCTTAAAATTTTATCCCCTTTTAAAAATCCAACCATTTGCGCTTTAGAATTTGGAGTTACCTCTGTAACATTCATTTTTGTATCTACGCGTAATCCTAGATTACTATAAAAAGAAGTCGGTTTAGTTTGAACTACTTTTTTAGGTTTAGCAAATATACCCAAATCTTTATCAAAAACTGTCGTAGAAATATTGACATCTTTGTTGTCTCTTAGCATATTAAAATACAAAGTTGCACCACGATCAGCAAATAAAATTTTCTCATTCAATTTTCTTATATCATCATACACTTGCCCATCTACACTCACAAGCTCATCATTAAGTAAAAATTGTCCGTTTTTGCGTACATTTTTTACATAAATTTTACCATCACGCATATCAAAATCCACACCTATATCACCCCAATAAACATCAGGATATTTTGCAAAGTGTTTTAAATAGCGATTACCTATAAGCTTACCATCTTCTAAGCTTATACCAAGCATTTTACAACATGGCGAATTAAGTTCTCCGATTTTAGAAGTAAAATCAAGCTGATCACGTTCTGTTAAACTTTGTCCAAAATACTTCAAATGCCCTATATAGCTTTTATTGCTATCTAAAATTCCCACCCAGCTATTGCGTGTTAATTCTTCTTCATTTCCCATAGGCGCAGGGATTAAACTAAAATCTGTTTTTACCAAATATAAATTTAAAAAAGGATCATACTTAGTATAACTGTTTAATTTTGCATTTTTAGTTTTAACTACTGCTAGGGTGTTTTCATTTAAAGCAAAAGCAGGCAAGCCCTCATAAATTAACATACTAGCTTTGTTTTTTTCATAACAACCCAAAAAATCATTAAAAGTCGGTCTTGGCACAGCAAAAAGCACACAAGTTATACCCAAAATACAAAGTAAAATTCTCATAGCATTCCCATTCCGCTAAATAAATTACTAGCCATTGATTTTTTATTTTGTTCTACCATTTTCATCACATCATTCATCGCTGCTATTAATAAAATTTGCATAGATTCTTTATCTTCAAGCAAAGAATCATCAATATTTATATCGATAATTTCACCTTTTCCATTAGCGCTAACTTTTACTAAACCACCGCCACTTTTTGCGCTAAATTCTTTTTTTAAAGCTTCTTGCTCTAATTCATTTGCTTTTTCTTGAGCCTTAGTTAAAAGCTCGCCCATTTTAGAAAAATCCATATTTTCAAACATTTATTTTCCTTCTTTTAATATCTCTAATACTACTTCTTTATCATTAAAAGGATATTTTACACCCTTAATCTCTTGATAAGTTTCATCGCCCTTGCCTAAAATCACTACAAAATCATTTTTCGTTTTAAGCTCTAATGCTTTTTTTATCGCTTCTTTTCTATCGCATTCTATAAAAACGCTCTCATCTTTTTCTATACCACTTAAAATATCATTAATGATATCCATAGGCTCTTCTGAGCGTGGATTATCACTTGTGATGATGAGTTTTTTGGCATAGTGTTTGGCAATTTTAGCCATTAATGGACGCTTAGTTTTATCCCTATCTCCCCCTGCTCCAAAAACCACAATCAAATCACGATATTTTAAAGCATCTAAAACCTTTTCTATGCCATCAGGCGTATGAGCAAAATCTACAATCACATCTTTTGCAACCACTTGCATTCTACCCTCAATGCCACCAAAATTACTAATAGCCTTTTCAAGTTCTTTTAAATTTGGCTTAACAAGTTCATTCACACAAGCACTTGCAGCTAAAAGATTATAAAGATTAAAAAGCCCTACTAAAGAAGAGTCAATCATAAAGGTTTCTTTACCAAAATTTACCACAGCTTCAATACCATTTTTTAAAGCATAAGCTTTGATATGATAATAACTTGGATTTTCCACTCCATAAGTAAAAGCACCTTTGACATTAAAATTTATAGCTTTTGCGTCTTTATTAATAAATTTCATACACTCATCGGTAAAAAAACTTTCTTTTGCCACTTGGTAGTTTTGAAAGTTTCCATGAAAATCTAAATGATCTTGAGTGATATTAGTAAAAATTTTAGCCTTAAACTCAAGCCCTTCGATACGGTTTTGTACCAAAGCATGTGAGCTTACTTCCATAATTAAAAATTCACATTTTTCCTTACTTGCTAAAGATAAAAGCTCTAAGGTTTGCAAAATAGGAGCAGTAGTTAAGCCTTTTGGAGTGATATTTTTATCATTTATAAAACTACCCCTAGTTCCCATCAAGGCACATTTATAACCTAAATCAAGCAATATAGAGTAAATAGCCCCCGCAGTAGTTGTCTTACCATTTGTGCCTGTAATGCCTATGATTTTTATATTTTCATCTATATTTAAAAGTTTCTTACACTCAGTTATATTTATAATTTTTGCTTGTTTTTCTAAAGCTTGATGAATAAATTTTTCATTTTGAGCGGTTTTTAAGAAAAAACAATCTTTTTCGCATTCATTAGAATTATCACAAATGAAAGTATTTTCAATCTTTACTATCATAATTTAATTCCTTGATTTTCTCACTAAGCTTGATAAATCTATAATTAGAATAAAAATGCACCGAAACATCTTCCATATAAGCTACAAGCATATCTTTATAACCATGCTCTAAAAGTTTTTCTAAAAAATCCACAAAATCTTCTTTATCATTAATGATAAGTTTATTTGATATTATAACATTTTCCAAAGCTTGTTTAAACCCAACTTTTGCTTCACTAAGTAAAAAATCTTGATAACTCAAACCCTCAAAGTCTTCACTTTCTTCTTCAAACTGCACACTTTGGCTAAGATTAATAAGTTTTTCTAAGTCTTTATCTACTTTAGTATTTTTATAATTTTGCATAAAAAACTCAAAAAACACAAAGGCTTCTTCAGGGCTTTTTAACGCCAAATCGCAAATATTAATAAAAGTTAAAAGTCTTTTATTTTTACGCTTTTCATAAGCAAGAGAAAAATACATCTTAGCATTTTTAAAATCTTTTTTATAAAAGCATTCTATGGCTATTTTTTTATAATTTTGCAAATTCGCTTTCTCCACCTGCTAAATTTACTATAGTGATATCTGGGTGTATGTCGATTTTAAGCTGTTTTTCTAAGCCGTATTTTAAAGTCGTTCCACTTGAAGGACAACCATGACAAGCTCCGGTTAATTTCACATAAACCACACCATTTTTAACTCCTAAAAAATCAAGCCCACCACCATCATTTTCTAAAATATGCATAGTTTTAGCCAAGCTTGCTTTTACAGGTTCGACTAATTCCTCATCACTAAAAGGCATATTCATAACTTTTCCTTGATTATTTTTTAGTTTAATTTTATCTTATTTGCCTTTAAAAAATGTAAATTATTGTTTATTTTAGACTTTTTGCTATACAATGGTAAAAATATTTTAGGATTTTTTATGCAAAAACGCACTCAAATAAAAGGTTTTGAAAAACTCAAACTCATTTTTATATTAGGCTTTTTATCTGCTATAGCACCACTTTCAACTGATATGTATTTACCTGCTTTAAATGAAGTAGAAAAAAGCTTTCAAACAAATTCTTTTTATACTCAACTTTCTCTTGCAAGTTTTTTCATAGCCTTTTCTTTAGGTCAGCTTTTTTATGGGCCATTAAGTGATGTATATGGCAGAAAAAAACCTTTATATATAGGACTTTTTCTTTTTATTTCTTCAAGTATTGCTTGTGTTTTAGTTGATTCCATTCATGCTTTTATAGCTTTGCGTTTTTTTGAAGCTTTGGGAGGTTGTGTGGGTGTAGTTGTAGCAAGAGCTATAGTAAATGATGTTTTTGAGCTTAAAGAAGCAGCAGGAGTTTATGCTTTAATGATGGTTTTTACTTCTTTAGCTCCTATGCTCTCTCCTACTTTTGGTGGGATTTTGCTTGAGTTTTTTTCTTGGCGTAGTATATTTTTGACATTATTTATCTTAGGTTTTATTTTATTTTTACTTGTTATTTTTGCTCTAAAAGAAAGCAACCTCAACACCCAAGGTAAAAAATTTAATCACAAAGAAGTTGCAAAAAGTTACAAAAAAATCTTAAAAGATCGTCGTTTTGTGGTGTATTTGCTTTGTGGGAATTTAATCTTTGCAGGATTTTTTGCTTATTTAACTGGCTCATCTTTTGTTTTTACGCGTGTTTTTGAACTCAGCCCTCAACAATACGCAGCCCTTTTTGGAGCCCATGCTTTAAGTTTTGTTATATGTGCTAATATAAACGCAAGAATAGTTCTTAAACTCTCGCCTTATTATGTTTTACCAAGAGCGCTTATGATGATTACTTTTTTAACCTTTTTACTCATTTTAGGGGCAACTTTTGATCTAGGTTTTTGGGCTTTTGAAATTCCTTTATGTTTAATCATAGCAAGTTTGGGTTTTATCCTGCCAAATACCACCACTTTAGCTATGGCAAGATCAAAACAAAATGCAGGTAGTGCTTCAGCAATCTTAGGGGCAGCACAATTTGCTATGGCAGGAGTAATGGCATTTTTAGTAAGTCTTTTAAATGCTAATACACCTATATTTTTATCGCTTATTTTAGGAACATGTACATTTTTATCTTTGATTTCTTATCTAAGTTTAATCAATAAAAGAAAGTTAAATAAAATCAAAAAGAAGTTAAGCGTGATTTCTCACGCTTAATTAAGCAATATTTTTGAAAAGATTCACTGACTATATCGAACCTTTTTCAAAAAACTTTATATTTATTTTCAAAACACTTATAAACAATTTATGTTAAAATTTCTCATCAATCAATAAAGGCTTTATTAATGAAAAAAATAGCTACTATTTTTGCAGGTGTTAATGGATCTGGAAAAACTACCTTGTATTATAATGAACTTGAAAAAAACAAAGACTTTGGACTTAGAATCAACATCGATGAAATCGTAAGTAGCTTTGGCGACTGGAAAAATCAAGAAGATCAATTTAGAGCTTCAAGGATAGCCATTAAAATGCGTGAAAACTATATCAAAAAAGCTTATGATTTTAACCAAGAAACCACACTTTGTGGCACTAGCATTTTATCTTTATTCAAAAAACTACAGAAAAATTCTTATACTATAAATCTTTACTACATCGGACTAGACTCTCCAAGTACGGCAAAGCAAAGAGTTAAAATTCGCGTAGCTAAAGGCGGTCATGATATAAAAGAAGAACTTATAGAAAAAAGATACTATGAGTCTTTACAAAATTTTAACACCGTTGCTAAATTTTGTAATCACATTACTATTTTTGACAATACTCAAAATTATAAAAAACTCTTAGAATTTAAAAACAGCAAGCTAGAAGTATTTGAAACTACCAAATGGCTAGAACCATTAATGATAAATTTTAAAAATCCAAGTTTATAAATTTTTATTTTAACTTGTCGATATGCAAATCATGCTACTCACTCCTTAAGGCAAAAAAGAAGTGAGTTAGCAATAGATTGAAGGCTTCAAGGCTATCAAGTATTACAAGGCTACCTCGATAACCTTGTAAAGCTTGATCCCAAGGTTTTAAAACCTTGGGTTAAAATTATTGTTTTAATTGAAGCAAGGTATTTAAAAGCTGATCGCTTGTGGTAATCGTTTTTGAGTTTGCTTGATAACCCCTTTGGATTACGATAAGCTCAGTTAATGCACGACTTAAATCCACATTTGACATTTCTATAGCTGAGCCTTTTAAGCCCCCTCTACCACCTTCACCAGCATGACCTATAGTAGGTGTTCCTGAGTTTGCTGTCGCTTTGAAAAGGTTATTACCCATTTCTTCAAGACCCATATTATTTGGGAAAGTAGCTAGAGCAACCTTAGCTAAAGCTAGAGTTTTACCATTTGTAAATTCTCCATAGATATAACCATTCTCATCAGTTCTTAATGCATCTGGCTTTAAGTTACCTCCTGTGTAACCATCAGTTTCTTGTTTAGTTGTAGCTGAGTCTTTATCATAGCTTGTTAAACCATCAAAACCACCTGTTGTTCCAAAGTCAAGTTTTATAACTTGATCAGGTTTTGAGCCATTATTTCCGGTAAAGTTTAATACATTTGGCGTATAGCTTTGTAAAGAGCCATCATTACCAAATCTTAAATTTCCTACTACTATGTTTCCTGGAGCTCCATCACCACTAAAATTTATCTCTGCAGGCTCAGGCACTGAGATGATGATAGACCATTCAGCCCCACCATCTGCTGTTTTACTTTGCTTAGTAAATTGCACAGTTAGCTCATGTCTAGTTCCTAATGAATCAAAAATTTCTATACTAGCAGTATGAGCTGAAAGATACATGTCTTGAGAATATTTTTCATTATTACCTGCATTGAAATTTCCATCTAAGGCACTAAACATCGCTGTGAATTTATCATTTGTGGCGATTTTATTAGCCTCATTAGAATAACCTGTAACTTTAAAAGTCATATCTTTAGATTCTGTTGTTTTTGGATTTGTGATTTTAAATCTACCATCACTTTCAACTACTACTTCTACAGCAGCATTTGCATCCTCTTTTGATCCTTGACCTCCATTAGCCCAATTTTCTATAGTTCCATCTCCATCATAATCCACCGCCCATCTTGCATCTCTTTGCAAAAGCTCTCTTAAGTCTTCGGTTGTATGAAAAGTTCTTTGACCATTAGCACTAGGCATATTTGCTTGTTCCTTAGTAGCTGCGTCTGGGTTAGGATTTGGTCCTATATCTACACTATTTGGACTATATATATACTCATGAGCAGTAATTACTTGTACTTTATCTTTAACAGCACTACCTGGCTGTCCATCAGTAGTTCCAAGCCAAGCTCTACGAGCTGTTCCATCAAGTGTTAAAATTTGATTCAAATTAGTCTGTTTAGTGTCTACCTTAATTTGCCCACCTGCTGTAGTATCATTATGTACTACAATATCCAAATTTTTAGATTTAGCTGTAGTTCCTGTGCTATTATCGTTTGTAAAAGTGATTTGTCCATTTACTACTGAAGCTACTACGCCAGTTTCAGCTGTCTTAGCATTAATAGCGTTGATAAAAGTTTCTTGCCCTACACCTTCTGCTTGAATATTTACACCATTAATGGTAATATTCAATTTTGCTGTATGGGTGGTGTCACCATCTTTAAAACCCCAATAAGTAAAATCTCCATCAGTCCATTTTGATCTATCTTGAGGCAGGTCAGGTCTCATTGTAATATTAGAAGTATGTTTGGCATCAGCATAACTTACCCATATACCTTGACCACTTCTTAAGTTTAAACCTTCACCTTGAGCATTAAACACTACGCCCATATCTACACCTTTTTCAGTTACTTGGGCTCCACTTTTTGAAGTAGTGTAAAACTCAGTATGGCCAGTATCATTTTCATCTATAGCCGTTCCTGTATCAGCTCTAAAACCGTGTTGAGAATCAAGAGCATAGATAGGACGCTTAGCAGAAGCATTCATACCCAAAGTATTACCACTATCTAAATTTGCTGTAAGACTTACTGAAGTACTTGGTTTAGCAGGCATACTCATACCAGGTGGGATCACGATATCTGTTACTGATTTAGAAGAGTCAATTTGGCCTGTTTCTTGATTATAATTCCAACCTTGAACGGTATAGCCGTTATTATCTACGAAATTTCCTACCGCGTCTGTTTTAAAGTCCCCTGCACGAGTAAAAAACTGTGTTGTGCCACCATCATTTGAAACGATGAAAAATCCATCCCCGTTAATAGCCATATCGGTGTTTTTGTCTGTAGTTTGGATATTACCTTGAGAGTGAATTCTAGTCGTAGAATTTACACCCGCACCAAGTCCAACTTGCATAGGGTTTTTACCACCTAGGTTGCCATCTGGAGCTGTAGCTATCTTAGAAGTTTGGCTCATAAGCGTTGAGAAATCCGCACGAGAATACTTAAAACCAAATGTATTAACATTTGCTATGTTGTTACCTTCTACATCCATTGCGTATTGGTGTGCTTGGAGTCCTGAAACCCCAGCCCAAAGAGATCTCATCATAATTAAATCCTTTAAAAAATATTGCTTTGTGAATATCTCACAATATTCTATTGCTTAGCCAAGATAAAGCAATAAGTGTTCCAAAAATACAAATAAAATGAAATTAAAAAGTAGAAAATAAATCAAAAATTAGGTTTTAAAGTGTAAAGTTTTTTTAAAATTACTCGATATAGTCAGTGAATCTTTTCAAAAATATTGCTTAATTAAGCGTGAGAAATCACGCTTAACTTTTATTTCTTTCTTTTAGTTTAGCAATCACATCATTTAAACTCAAATCCGCATCAGCTAATAACACTTCTAAATGATAAAGTAAATCAGCTGCTTCATTTATAAGCTCATCTTTGTCTTTAATAGTAGCAGCTAAAGCCGTTTCAACGCCTTCTTCGCCTACTTTTTGTGCTATGCGTTTAGTGCCTTTTGAAAAAAGCTCAGCTGTGTAAGAAGAACTTGCACAAGTGTTTTTACGAGAATTAATCAGCCTTTCAAGACGCGATAAAAATACAAAATCAGCCTTTTTAGAAAGTGTTTCAAAACAAGAAGTATCACCCGTGTGACAAGTAGCTCCGCTAGGTTTAACTAAAATCAAAATACAATCTCTATCGCAATCAAGTCCCATATCTATGATATGTAAAAAATTCCCACTTTGCTCCCCTTTCATCCACAAACGCTCTTTAGTGCGTGAGTAAAACACAACCTTTTGGTGCTTAAAACTCTCTCTTAATGCCTCTTCATTCATAAAACCTTGCATTAAAACTTCACAAGAATGATAATCTTGAATAATCACAGGAACAAGGTTATTAACCTTTTGCCAGTTAATGCTTTTTATGAATTCTTCTTCATTTATCTTCATAGCTTTTCCTTTTAAATACGAATTTGTATGCCTTGGTCTTTTAAAAATAGTTTTAATTCTTTAATATCTATAAGTTTTTTATGAAAAATAGAAGCTGCCAAAGCTCCATCAACACCAAGTTTAAAAGCGTCTAAAAAATGCTCTTTAGCTCCTGCACCACCACTTGCTACTAAAGGCACAGGGCAAATTTGTCTAACTTTAGCAAGTTGATCAAGATCATAACCCTTTCTCATACCATCTTGATTCATCATATTTAGCACGATTTCACCGGCTCCTAGCTCACATACTTGCTTTACCCACTCTAGTGTTTTTTTACCACTATGATGAGATTTGCTCTCATCTCCGGTGTATTTATAGACTAAAAGTTCGTTGTTTTCATCTTTAAAAGTATCTATACCTACGACTACACATTGCACTCCAAAGCTTTTTGCAAGGCGTGAGATTAAATCAGGATCATTTAAAGCAGGGGAATTAATAGAAATTTTATCAGCACCATTTGCTAAAAGTTCTTTCGCGTCATCTTCGCTTTTTATACCTCCTGCAACGCAAAATGGTATAGAGATATTTTGTGCTACCTTGCTTACCCAAGTTCTATCAATGCGCTCATTTTTAGCTGAAGCGGTTATATCATAAAACACAAGCTCATCAATGCCATTTTGTGAGTAAAATTTAGCAAGCTCGATGATATCGCCCATATCTTCATGGTTTTTAAACTGTACCCCTTTAACTACTCTACCATCTTTTACATCTAAACATGCGATTATGCGTTTTGCAAGCATTCTTTAGCCTCCTTTATGCTAAATTCTTTATCAAGCAAGGCTTTGCCTACGATGATACCACTTACTATGCCATTTAACTTTTTAAAATCTTCTAAACCTGCCACGCCTCCACTTGCTTGGGTTTGCAAATGCGGGAATTTCTCATGCAAAGTTTTATATAAAGTGATATTTGCTCCACTCATCGTGCCATCTTTAGAAATATCTGTGCATAAAATATGCTTTACATCTTTATAAAAATTTAAAAGATCAAATAATTTTTCATCGCTTGTTTTACTCCATGCATCAACAGCCACAAAAAACTCATCTTTAACGCAAATACTATCAAGCGCTAAGACTATATTTTCTACACCAAATTCATTTAAAAGCTCTTGTGTAAAAGCTTTGTTTTTAACTGCTAAAGAGCCTATAACTACGCGTTTAACACCGCTATCAAACAAAGCTTTAATCTCATCTTTATTGCGAATTCCCCCACCTACTTGAAGATTTACTTTGATTTTAGAAGCTAGGTTTTCTATGAGTTTTAGTTGTCTTTTACTAGGATCTTTTGCACCGCTTAAATCCACCAAATGAAGCCAAGCAATGCCTTGAGCCTCATACTCTTGAAATTTAGCCAAAGGATCAAAGCTGTATTCTTGCTTTTTAGTATAATCTCCTTTATAAAGCCTTACTACTTTGCCATCTATTAAGTCTAATGCTGGAATGATTTGAGTTTGCATTTTTACCTACATATTTATGAAATTTTTTAATAATACTTCGCCCGCTTCGCCACTTCTTTCAGGGTGAAACTGCACGCCATAAAAATTGTCTTTGTTTAAACTTGCACTAAATTTAGTAGAGTACTCACACTCTGCGATGGTGTATTCATTTAAACTCACACAATAACTATGCACAAAATAAAAATAAGCCCCATCTAAGCCTTTAAAAAGCTCATGCGAGCTAAAGACTTGATTCCACCCCATATGCGGGAAAGTAAAATTTACTTTTTCTTGGAATTTTTGTGTATCAAAAGGCATAATGCCAAGTGTTTTTTGGTGTAATTCTTCTGAAAATTTACCCAAAATTTGCATACCAAGACAAATACCTAAAAGTGGTTTTGTGGTAGTTTGGATAAAATTTTCTAAATTAAGTGCTTGTAAATTAGCCATTGCTTTAGCTGCTGTGCCAACCCCGGGAAGCAAAAGCTTATCTGCTTGTGAGAGTTCTTTTAAATCATGTGTGATGATACTTTTTTGCCCTAAACGCTCGAGTGCAAAAGCAAGTGAAGCTAAATTCGCACAACCTGTATCTATAATAGCTAGTTTCATATCATTCTCTCTTGAAATAAATTTGCTTTTGTTAAAACTTTCAAGTCGTTAATCTTGTTTTTAATCATTTGAAAATTTTTCTCTAACTCTATTTTACGATTTACAGAAATTTTAATAAATTCATCTTCTTTTTCAAAACCTATAAATTTTCTATTTAATAAATTAGCTGCAATCCCTGTAGTCGAACTTCCACTAAACGGATCGCAAATTAACGAATTTTCATTACTTGCCATTAAAATTAATCTAACAAGTAAGGGTAGTGGCTTTTGGGTGGGGTGTTTGCCATTATTTTTTTCCCACGGAGCTATAGCGCTAAATTGCCACACATCTCGCATTTGCTTATTTTCATTTAATTTTTTCATCAACCCATAATTAAATATATGTTTATGTTTAGGACTTTTTCTAGCCCATATAATTTGTTCTGTAGAATGAGTTAAGTATCTACAGGAAAAATTAGGCGGTGGGTTAGTTTTTTGCCAAGTAATAATATTTAAAATTTTAAAATCAAGTTTTTGTAAAATTCTGCCAAGAGAGAAAATATTATGATAAGTTCCGCTTATTAAAATACTTCCAGTATCTTTAAGTGCTATTTTTGCATTTGAAAGCCATTTTAAGTTAAACTCATCTATTTTTTCAATATCATCACCTTTATCCCATTGCCCCTTATTTACACTTACTATTTTACCACTTTGGATACTCAAACCATCATTAGACAAAAAATAAGGTGGATCTGCAAAGATTAGATCAATTTGATTTTCAAATTGAGGTAATAATTTATTACAATCATTTTGATAAAGCTGAAAAAGTTTATCTTTACTTGTAAAAATAGACTTAGACATTTTTTACCTTTAAGATAAAATCATTAATATTAGAAAGATTATAAATTTCTACTTTTTTATAAGCTTCTTCAAGTTTATTTTTAGCTTTTAACCAACCTTGACCATCTGTTATCCATATAAATTCATATTGAGAAAACTGATCAAATTTAGGAGCTAGTTCTTGATAAGCTCTGGCAACTTCATTTAATTTACTTCCCGCACCTGCATAAAAATTACATTCTATAAAATAAGTTTTTTTAGAAGAAAAAATTACAAAATCAAATTTTTTTATATCTTCACCAAAAGCTTTATGAAGTTCAGGAAATTTTTTAATATTTACCTGCTCTTCAAATTTTAAACAATGTGGAGTAAAAATTTCTTTTAATTGCATTTCCATTATTTTACCACTACGATTTTTTCTCGCATTAGTATCAAGTCCCACTTCTATTCCGAATACATAATCATTTAAATTTTTAATCTCATGAGTAGAAAAAATTTCTAACAAGCCTGTTTCGCAAATAAAATTATAAACACTATCTGAATTTTTAAAATACCCTTCCAAAGATACAAAATTTGAAAATTGATTTATAATAATGTCCTTTTTATCTTTATCTCTAACCGCAATTAATACATTTAAAACATTAAAAGCCTTTGGATATTCTTCAAAAAGTTCTTCTATAGATTGCCTTAATTCATTTTTGCTTTTTCCTAGTAGAAAATTTAAATGATTAAGATAGATGCTAATTTTATTTTTATTTCTTAAGCATTTTTCCCAATCTACATAAAAATCTAAATGTCTATTTGTAGCTTGCAAACTATTTATAAATTTTTCAAAACTAAGTTTATTTTTCATATCACTCCTTTAGAGCTTGCTAGGTTTTCATTTTCTATTTTTATAGCCATTTTTAAAGCTCTTGCAAAGGCTTTAAAAAGTCCTTCGGCTTTGTGATGATCGTTTTTGCCTTTAACTTTTAAATGCAAACTCGCACCCATAGCATAGCTTAGTGAGTAGAAAAAATGCTCTATCATTTCTGTGCTTAATTCTCCAAGCTTTTCTTTTTTAAACTTAGCCTTATAAACTAAATGCGGTCTATTACAAAAGTCAATCGCACAACTTGCCAAGCACTCATCCATAGGCAAAACAAAGCCATATCTTGCAATGCCTATTTTTTGATCAAGTGCATTTTTAATAGCCTCGCCCAAAGCAAGTGCAACATCTTCTACGCTGTGATGTTCATCAACTTCTAAATCTCCCTTGCATTTTATCTCTAAAGATATATTTGCATGCGTAGCAATTTGCTCTAACATATGATCAAAAAATGCGATATTTGTTTTTATATCAGCTTTTGCTTTTTCATTAAAAGCTATTTTAACTTGAATTTGAGTTTCTTTGGTATTACGCTCTATACAAGCACTGCGGTAATTTTGCAAGATAAAATCAGCGATTTGCTCCCAATTAAAATCATTTTTATCATATTTTAAACCTTGAATTTCAAGATTTTGCGCTAAAAGCATATCGCTGTCTCTATCGCCTATGACAAAACTTTTATTTTTATCATAAAGTTTATTTTTGATATAGTTTTCAAGCATGGCAGTTTTTGGCTTCCTACAGGCACAATTTTCATGCTCAAAATGTGGACATATAAAAATATCTTCAAATTCTATGCCGCAACTTTGAAAAACACTTAGCATTTTTTCATGAGCCTTGTCAAAATTTTCCTTAGGAAAAGAATTTGTGCCTAGGCCGTCTTGATTACTTACCATAACAAATTTAAAACCAAAATTTTTTAACTTTAAAAGTGCATTGATGGCACCTTTTTCAAACTCAAGTTTTTCTAAAGAATCGATTTGAAAATCATCTTTTGGCTCATCAATGAGCGTGCCATCTCTATCAATAAATAAAATTTTTGCACTCATTTTAGACTTTCTAATCTTAAACTCACGGCATTTTTATGCCCATCAAGCCCTTCAGCTGCTGCTAAAATTTCCACCACAGGCCCAAGTTTTTTAAAGCCTTCTTTGCTAAGTTCTTGTACAGTCATTCTTTTCATAAAATCAGCAAGCCCTAAAGAAGAATAAGACTTAGTAAAACCATAAGTTGGTAATACATGATTTGTCCCACTTGCATAATCTCCCATAGATTCTGGAGAATACTCACCTAAAAATACCGAACCTGCATGCATAATATCATCAAGCAAGCTAGATGGATTTTGTGTATGAATGATCAAATGCTCGGGTGCATAGTCATTTGAAATACTTATGGCATGTTTTATATCTTTTGCAAGAATGATTTTAGAGTGTGCTAAAGATTTTGAAGCAATTTCTTTACGCGAGAGTTTTTCAAGCTGTAAAGCAACTTCACTATCTACTTCTTTGGCTAATTTTTCACTTGTGCAAACTAAAATCGCTTGAGAATCTGCTCCATGCTCAGCTTGTGAGAGTAAATCCGAAGCTATAAATTTAGCATTAGCAAACTCATCTGCTAAAACTAATACCTCTGAAGGTCCTGCTTGCATATCAATAGCTACTCCATGATTATTAACTTGCTTTTTGGCTTCAGTTACAAAGGCATTTCCTGGGCCAAAAATTTTATCTACTTTTTGTACACTTTGCGTTCCATAAGCAAGTGCTGCTATAGCCCCTGCTCCGCCTATTTGATACACTGCATCAACCTCACAAAGTTTTGCTACAAAAGCAATGGCAGGATGTAGTGGTGCTGGGGAAGCTAAGGCTATAAATTTACATTTTGCAATTTTAGCTGGGATAGCTAGCATGAGTGCAGTTGAAAAAAGTGGCGCTAAACCTCCTGGTATATAAAGCCCTACTTTTTCAATGGCTCTTGTTAGTACCTTGCAAGTTACCCCTTCAAAGGTTTGAACCTCTATGGTTTGACTTTCTTGAGCTTTGTGGAATTTATAGATATTTTCATAAGCTATTTTGATAGCTTGTTTTAACTCATCATCAATTTGCTCTGCTAAATTACTAAGCTCTTCATTGCTTAGTTTGATGGAATTTAACTCTACTTTATCAAATTTTATAGCCATTTGCTTTAAAGCTTCATCGCCATTTGTTTTAACATCTTCAATGATTTGTTCTACTATGGTTTTAACCTGTGCATTAGCGCTTATAGCAGGACGCTTGAGTGCTAATTCTTGTTCGCTTTGGTTTAGTTTTTCAAAATCAAGTATTTGCATTTTTATCCTTTAAGAGAGCATTTTTTCAATAGGTAAAACTAAAATCGCACTTGCACCTTCTTTTTTTAAAGCTTCCATAGTTTCCCAAAATAAATTTTCTTGACTTACCATATGTAGCGCCACTCTAGCTTTATCATTTTCTAAAGGTAAAATCGTAGGTTTTTCAACACCTGGTAATAAAGCTGTGATTTTTTCTAGCTTTTCAATAGGAGCATGCAACATGATGTATTTTGACTCTCTTGCTTGCATAACTCCATGAATTCTAATGAGTAATTTATCGATTAATTCTTGTTTATGTGAAGCTAAACTTTCTTTTCTTTGGATAATACAAGCTTTTGATTTATAAATTACCATAACTTCTTTAAGTCCATTTGCTTTTAAAGTAGCACCACTTGAAACTAAATCACAAATTCCATCAGCTAAATTTGCACTTGGTGCTACTTCAACTGAGCCTGTTAGCATACAAGTTTTATAAGGAATGTTATTTTCTTCCATAAAACGCTTTAAAAGCTGTGGATAAGAAGTTGCTATGCGTAAATTTTTAAAACTTTCTATACCTTTATACTCGCTATTTTCTGGCAATGCTAAAGACAAACGACACCCACCAAAATCAAGCTTTTTAAGCATTATAAAATCTGCATTTTCGTTTTTTGATTTTCTTTCTAACTCATTTTCTTCTAAAACATTTTCTCCGACTATGCCAAGATCTACTACCCCATCAAAAATTAATCCTGGTATATCATCATCTCTTACTCTAAGTAAATCAATAGGTAAATTTGTAGAAAAAGCAATCAAGCTTTGATCGTGTATGCGAAGTTTTACGCCTATAGACTCAAGCAAGGCGATAGAATCTTTGCTTAAACGACCTGATTTTTGTATAGCTATGCGTAATCTTGAATTTTCTTGCATTTTTTTCCTTTTTTGTAGTTAAAAAGATTAATAGTAGCAAAAAATGGATAAAAATACAAAAAATAGTAAGTAAATAAATAAAAATAAGAAGTTTTTAGCCTTTAAAAAGGCTAAAAATTAAGCTACGAATTCGATAAAAGCCATTTCTGCAGCATCGCCACGGCGAATTCTTGTTTTAATAATTCTTGTATAACCACCGTTTCTATCTGCAAATTTAGGTGCGATTTCTGTTACAAGTTTATTTGTAGCTTCTTTATCTTGCAAGCTAGCAAAAACTGCTCTGTGAGCATTGAAATCACCTTTTCTTGCACGAGTGATCAATCTTTCAACATAACCTCTTAATTCTTTTGCTTTAGGTAATGTTGTTTCTATTTTACCTGCTTTAATAATAGCAATGGTAAGGTTTTTTAATAAGGCTGCACGATGAGTAGAAGTGCGTCCTAACTTTCTATATCCATGTCTATGTCTCATTGATTATCCTTCATTTTGTGCTTTTAATTCTGTAATTTTTTTCTTTAGCGTTTCTTTTGCACTATCACTGAGTTTTGAATTTCCTATAGGGAAACCTATAGATTCCATTACGCTTTTAATCTCATCTAAAGATTTTTTACCAAGATTTTTTAAATCTGCAAGTTCGCTAACACTCATTAAAGCAAGCTCACCGATATAAACTACATTTGCTTTTTCTAAGCAGTTAAAGCTTCTTGCACTTAAATTTAACTCAGTTATATTTTGAAGTAATTTTACATGCTCTACTTCATTATTTTGTGTTTGGCTTCTTACAACGCTTTGAGCATTAGTGATTTTATCAAACACTGATAATTGTTTATACATTGCTTCTAAAGCATTTTTAAAAGCATCACTTGGTGAAATTTGACCATCAGTTGTGATTGTAAAAACAACTTTTTCATAATCTGGGTTATCTTCAAAAAGCACTTTTTCTATATCATAAACTGCATGTTTTACTGGAGTAAAGAATGCATCAAGTGCTATAAATTCAGGATCTAAGAAATTTTGCACTTCTTCAGAAGGTACATAACCTATACCTTTTTCAATGATTAAGGTAAATTCTAAATCTGCATCTTCATTGATCGTTGCAAGATAGCTATCTGCGTTCACAACCTCAACAACATCGTTATCTAAGTCTTTTCCGCAAATTTCTTTTGGTCCTTTAAAACTAAAAGTTATAACTTCTTTTTCAGAATCTGTTTTTAGTTTAAATCTTAATTTTTTTAGATTGATAATAAACAATGCTACATCTTCAAGCATACCACGCATACTATCAAATTCATGTGCTACGCCTTTGATTTTAACTCCTGTTGGAGCAAAACCTACTGTGCTTGAATAAAGCAAACGACGCAAAGGATGCGCCAAAGTAATAGCATAGCCAATTTCAAAAGGCCATGCACTTACTTTTGCTACTGTATCACTGATATTTTCAATACTAAACTCTGTCGGTGTATAAGCAGAAGTTGTAATATGTCTCATATCAAAAACCTTTATTATTTAGAGTACAACTCAACGATATATCTTTCCTCAACTGGAATGATAACTTCTTCTCTTTCAGGTTTTCTTGTAAAAATTCCAAATCTTTTATCTTTTTCTACATCAACCCAAGCAACTATACCAGTTTGAGCAGTAAGTTCGATCGCTCTTGAAATTTGAGGATTGTTTTTGCTTTTTTCAATCACTTCGATTTTTTGACCTGCTTCTACTCTATAACTAGGAATATCTACTCTTTTACCATTTACTAAAATATGTCCATGAGTTACAAGTTGTCTAGCAAAACGGCGTGTTGTAGCAAAACCCATTCTATAAACAACATTATCAAGTCTTTGTTCTAAAAGCTGGATTAAAAGCGCACCGGTGTTGCCATCTTTTCTAGCAGCTTCGCTAAATAATCTTCTAAATTGTTTTTCGCTAACTCCATACATAAATTTAGCTTTTTGTTTTTCTCTTAATTGAAGTCCGTATTCGCTGATTTTAGCTTTTCTTTGTCCATGCTGACCTGGTGCGTAAGGGCGTTTATCTAAAGCACTTTTACCTGCTAATCTTCTTTCGCCTTTCATTGCCAAGCTTACGCCAAGTCGTCTTTCTAATTTCTCTACTGGTCCTCTATATCTTGCCATTATAATTCTCCTAAATCTTATATCTTATTCTTAGACACGACGACGTTTTGGTGGTCTACAACCATTATGAGCTAATGGGGTAATATCTTTTAAGAAAGTTACTTTAATACCTTCCATAGCACCTACACTCTTAACCGCTGTCTCACGACCACTTCCTGGTCCTTGTACTTTAATACCTACTTCTTTAATACCATGTTCTTTTGCTTTATTTAAAGCATCTTCTACTGCTTGTTGTGCTGCGTAAGGAGTTGATTTTTTAGAACCTTTAAATCCTAAACCACCTGCACTACTCCAAGCGATAGCATTTCCCATTTCATCAGTTACAGTAACCATAGTATTATTAAATGTTGCACTGATATAAACTATACCTTTAGCTATATTTTTTTTAACTACTTTTTTCTTAACTACTTTTCTTTTTGCCATTTTCTATCCTTATGATTTTGCACCAACGGTTTTTCTCTTACCTTTTCTAGTTCTGGCATTTGTTTTTGTTTTTTGACCACGAACCGGTAAGCCTTTTCTATGTCTTAAGCCTCTAAAGCTTCCTAGATCCATTAATGCTTTGATATCCATAGCAACTTGTTTTCTAAGATCACCCTCAACCATATAGTTTTCTTGAATTTCTTTACGGATAGCCGCTGCTTCATCTTCACTTAGTTCATGAACTCTTTTATCATAAGAAATTCCTGTTTTATCTAAGATTTTTCTTGAAGTATGCAAACCTATACCATAAATATAAGTCAAACCATATTCAATTCTTTTTTTCTTTGGTAAATCCACACCTGCAATACGAGCCATAAATTATCCTTGTCTTTGTTTGTGTTTTGGATTTTCGCAAATAATGCGAACTACGCCTTTACGACGAACTACTTTGCATTTGTCACACATCTTTTTAACAGATGGTCTAACTTTCATGCTTTACTCCTGTTATTGTAAATTCCACTTTTTTTACAACTGCACCAGGTTTTTAGAGCAACCAACTATTTTCAAAATAAGTGGTGATTTTGAAAATACTTCTTCATACAGTTTTATTGCAATTTCTGCAAAAGTGCTAATTATACTTTACTTTTGCTTTTAAACAACTTAGACTTATTTGTATCTAAATGTAATACGACCCTTATCAAGGCTATAAGGTGTTAGTTCCACTTTAACTCTATCGCCAGGCATAATCCTAATATAATGCATGCGCATCTTACCTGCAATATGACAAAGTATCACATGTTTATTATCTAATTCAACTTTAAAAGTTGCATTAGGTAAAGCTTCGATTACATTACCATCAATTTCGATAATATCATCTTTTGCCAATGCTTTTCTCCTTTCTACAAAATACAAAACTATTATTTTATCACAATTTTTCTTTTTAAATTTTTAATATTTTTTTACAAACTACGGCATTTTTTATTATAATTATCAAAACACTATATAAGAAAGTATTTAAATGCTAAAAAGTTTAAAAAGAAAAGATTATAAAACACTTTCCTTATCTTCTTTGGGAGGAGCTTTAGAATTTTATGATTTTGTGATTTTTGTCTTTTTTGCTAATTATATTTCAAGAAATTTTTTTCCAAGCGATATGAGTGATTTTTGGAAACTTTTAAATACTTATGGAACCTTTGCAGCAGGATATTTAGCTAGGCCACTTGGTGGTATAGTTATGGCGCATTTTGGTGATAAATTTGGCCGTAAAAAAATGTTTATGCTAAGCATATTACTCATGGTGCTTCCAACTTTTTCTTTAGCTTTTATACCTACTTTTGAAAGCATAGGTTATCTAGCTCCGGTATTTTTATTACTTGTTAGAATAGCTCAAGGTGTAGCCATAGGCGGAGAATTACCTGGTGCTTGGGTTTTTGTAAAAGAACATGCACCCGATGGAAAAGATAGTTTTTATATTAGCGCTATTAATGCTTCTATGGCTTTTGGTATTCTTTTAGGATGTGTTGTTGCGCTAGTAATTAATCATTGTTTTGATCAAGAATCAATTTATGATTATGCTTGGCGTATTCCTTTTGCTATTGGTGGATTTTTTGGCATTATTTCTATATATCTTAGAAAATTTCTAGAAGAAACACCGATTTTTCAAAAAATGCACCAAGAAAATAATTTAGAAAAATTTCCGCTAAAGACACTTTTTAAAGAAAAAAATATTTTTTTAGACATCGTCGCCTCTATGCTTTTAACATGGATGCTTACAGCTTGCGTGATCATACTCATTTTACTTATGCCAAATTTTATACCTGAGGTTTTAGTTCTTGATAAAACAGATGCTATTTTAATACAAATGATTGCGATAATAATTTTATCTTGTGGAACTTTGCTTGCTGGAATTTGGGTAGATAAATTTGGCTTTTTAATCACTAGTTTGATTTTTACAATAGGTTTTAGTCTTTCTTGCTTTTTTTATTTTTATTTTTTCTATGCTCAAATTCTACATTTAAGTATATATTTTTATTTTATTGCATGTTTTTTTGGCGGCATTAATGCCTTAGCGCCTATTTTAATGTGTAAAATTTTTAAACCAAGTATTCGCTTTAGTGGAATTTCTTTTTCTTATAATATAGCTTATGCTATAGCGGGTGGTTTTACACCTCAGCTTGTATTTATGTTGCATTCTTTAGCTATAAGACCTGAGAATCCTTTTGTTTATGGAATTTTTATTTATATTTTATTTTTATCACTTATAACACTTCTAACCACTATATTTACTTATAAAAGATTAAGATTTTAGTGCTATAATTAAGAAAAATTATTAATTAAAAATTTATAAAAATAAGGAAAATGATTATGAAAACTTTTATTATTTTAATATTTTCTTTACTACCACTTTTAGCACTTGAAATGATTACCCCTTTGCCTGAAAGTGTTCCTTATGATAAAGAAAAAGCTATTTTAGGTAAAAAACTTTACATGGATACAAGTTTATCAAAAGATAAAAAAGTATCTTGTAACACTTGTCATGATATTACAAAATTTGGAGTAGATAATAAAACTTTTTCAACGGGTATTAATGGCATAATAGATGAGCCATTTCATACACCTACAAATTTCAATGCTATTTTTAATCTATCTCAATTTTGGAGAGGCAATGCAAAAGACTTGCAAGATCAAGCCAAACATCCTTTATTAAATCCCAAAGAAATGGGCTTAAAAGATGAAAGTGAAGTAGTACAAATTGTAAAAGCTAACCCAATTTATGAAAAAGAATTTAAAAAACTTTATGGAGGAATTAGCTTTGAAAATATAACACACGCTTTAGCTGAGTTTCAAAAAACCTTACTCACTCCAAATTCTCCTTTTGATCGCTACTTAAAAGGTGATAAAAATGCAATAAGCGAGCAAGCAAAAAGAGGTTATGATGCTTTTTTGTCAAATGGTTGTATAGCATGCCATCAAGGTCAAAATATAGGTGGCAATATGTATCAAAAAATGGGAGTATTTGTACCTTATGATAATGGAACAAACTGGAAAGGGCGCTATGAGATCACCCAAGATCCTCATGATCAATTTGTAGTAAAAGTACCAAGCCTTAGAAATATAGCTAAAACTGCTCCTTATTTTCATGATGGCTCCATGCCAACACTTGATGCTTGCGTGCAATTTATGGCTTATTATCAACTTGGTAAATTTTTAGAACAAGATGTGGTTGATGATATAGTTGCTTTTTTAAATTCTTTAACAGGAGAATACCATGACCCACTCAAATAAAAAATCTTTTTCTTTTTTAAAACAATTCATAACTTTATCCATAGTGGTTTTGGTACTACTTTTAATTTTGACCTTATTTATCTTTAATACCTACAACACCACAAAGAGAAATTCACTCATCATGGGTTCTTTTCAAAAATTAGAAATTCTAGATACCAAAATAGATGAGATTTTTAAAAACAAACTCAATTTGCAAAATTATGACACTAGTGTTGCTTTAATACAAGATTTTGAAAATACTTTAGCAATTTTAAAAGCCAATAAAATAGACACGAAAAAAATACAAACGATTTTTGAGAAAAAAAATGCCCAATTACAGCATTTTAAATCAGCTAATTCTATTGCTATAAATTCAAAACTTTATCTTTATGAAATTCAACAAGAAATCATTAAACAAACAAACAAGCTAGCACTTACTACTCAAGAAGCTAGACAAATAGAATCTATCGGGGATATATTAAGCATCATAGGAACTATGGATATACTAGAGCCTTTAGCACAAAATCGTCTCCAAAGTTTAGTAGCAAATTTAAACACAAACGATCCACAGCTTCCACAAGAATTATTTGAACTTTTTAGCACACATTGTAAAATGATACTAAGTCAGATTAAAATTTTAAAAGATAATTCTCAAAGTTTTCTTGATCAAGAATTACAAAAAGAAATTCTAGCACATCAAAATTTAATCGCACAAGAAATTAATCTTAATAACAAATATAATCTTTACACTGCTATAGGAATTTTCTTATTCACCTTAGCTGTATTGATTTTCTTCATACTTTTAACATTAAAAAAAGTAATCATACCTATATCTTTACTTGAAAAACTAAGTGCAAACTTAGCTGGCGAGCATGCGAATTTAAGCGCAAGATTAGATATTGATAAAAAAAGTGAATTGGCTACAAGTGCTGGTTATATAAACTCTTTTATACAAATAGTACAAAATTCAGTTTTAGAAGCTATACAAACTGCAAATTCAAGCCATAAAAGCTCGCAAAAACTTTCTCAAAATGCTGAAGTTTTACAGCAAAGCTCACTTTTACAGCATGAGCAAATTTCTAATGTACATGAAATAAGCTCTATCTTAGAAAGCCATATAGACTTAACACAAAATTTAGCTAAAAATACCATAAATGATATGTATGATATGCAAGAAGTGATGGGGGAGGTTGAAACAACACTTAAAGAATTAGTAGAGCTTATATTATTAAGTGGTGAAAAAGAACAAAGTGTTTTAAGTGCTATGGATATGCTAGTACAAAGTGCTGACAGCATAGTAGAAGTCACCACAACCATAAAAGATATAGCCGATCAAACCAACTTACTAGCACTAAATGCAGCTATTGAAGCAGCGCGTGCAGGTGAGCATGGACGTGGCTTTGCTGTGGTTGCAGATGAAGTTAGAAATCTAGCTGATAAAACCACAAAATCTTTAGTCGCCATAGAAACAACCGTAAGAACTATAGTACAACAAATCAATGATAATAAAAGCTTGATGGATGGAATTCATCAATCCATGAATGATACCTCTAACAAAGCTAATATCTTACAAGGTGAGGTTGGAACTTCTATAGGAAAATTAAAAACAAGTATTCATTCTACTAAAATCATGGAAGAAAAAAGCGATGAATCAAAAGCTAAAATGAATGAGCTAGAACAAAATATAGAAAAAGTAACCGAACTTGCAAATTGTGTTAAAAACTACTCCCTTGATTTAACACAAATTTCACAAGATGTTTTAGAAAATGCTTCTAAACTTTCAGAAAAACTAAAAACATTCGAGTAAGAAAGATTAAACTTTCTTACTTAGATAAAATATCTGCCTTACCATTTATAATAGCAACACAATGCTCATAATGAGCTGCATTTAAACCATCTTTGCTTCCTGCTTCCCAATTACCTTTTAAATGCACTGGTGTGCCATCTTTTTGACACACCATAGGCTCTATGCAAAATACCATGCCATTTTTGATTTTAGGGCCACTTTTTGCACTAGCTCCTGGTTCTAAATAATTTGGAATTTCAGGCTCACCGTGTGGCTTTTTACCTATACCATGACCACAATAACCTTTCAAAGGTACAAAACCTCTTTTAGTAATAAACTCACCAAGCTCATAAGAAAGTTCTTTAAAACGCATGCCCTCTTTGATAATATCTATAGCATAATACAAAGCATCTTTAGCACAAGCAATTAACGCCTCATCAGTAGCTGAAATTTTACCTATAGGTATAGTCCTTGCTGCATCTCCATAATATCCATCTATGCAAGTACCCACATCAAGCCCTAAAATATCGCCTTCTTTTAAAATACGCTCATCGCCTACACCATGAATGCAAGCTTGATTAAGCGAGATACAAATACTGCCTGGAAAACCATACAAACCTTTAAAAGATGGTTTTGCACCATGATCAAGTATAAATTCTTCTGCTTTAATATCAATTTCTTTTAAACTCATACCCGGAACTATGATAGTTTCTAGATAATCAAGCGTTCTAGCTACAAGCTCATTTGCTTTGCGTAATTTTTCTATTTCTGCTGGTTTTTTGATTTCTATCATTTATATTTTCCTTAAAATTTTTAAAAATTTAGCATTTATGCGCTTTTAAAAGCTTTAAGGAAAAAACCTTAAGTTCTAAAACTTAAGGTTTTAACATACACTTGTAAGATTAGTAGCTAAGCCACCTAAAGAAGTTTCTTTGTATTTTGAGTTCATATCCTTGCCGGTTTCATACATGGTTTTTATAACCTCATCAAGACTTACTTTTGGAGTAGATTTTCTACTCATTGCCATTCTAGCAGCTGAAATAGCTTTAATTGCTCCAAAGGCATTTCTTTCTATACAAGGAATTTGCACTAAACCACTTACTGGATCACAAGTTAAACCTAAATGATGTTCCATTGCAATTTCAGCAGCGTTGCAAGCTATCTTTGCATCAAAACCCATCACAGTAGCCATAGCTCCTGCTGCCATAGAACTTGCACTACCAATTTCAGCTTGACAGCCAGCTTCAGCGCCACTTATGCTTGCATTTTTCTTATAAAAAGAGCCTATTAACATAGCAGTTAGTAAAAAATTAATAGCCTTTTCATCATTAAAACCAACCGTATGATTTTTAAGATAAAGCATTACAGCAGGCACAACAGCGCAAGCTCCATTAGTTGGAGCAGTTACCACTCTAGCTCCGCTTGCATTTTCCTCTGCAATAGCAATAGCATATAAAGAAATAAAATCAATAATCCCCAAAGGATCGCTTGTCATAGCCAAACGCTCATTAAGCCCTTTAGCACGGCGTTTTAAGTGTAAATTTCCTGGAAGGAAATCTGAGCTTGGGTGAATACCATTATAATAAACCTCTTGCATTACTTCCCAAATTTCTAAACAATAAGCTCTAATTTCTTCTTTAGTATGAAATTGAAGCTCATATTCATAAGAAAGTTTTGCTAGATCCCATGATTTTTCTTCACAAATTTTTAAAGCATCGCTTGCATTGTTAATATCAAGTTCTAATTTAGTATGTTTTTGCTCACAAGCTCCGTCTTTGTGTTTTTGAAGCTCAACTTCACTCATAACAAAACCACCACCTACTGAATAATAAATTTCTTCAGCAATGATTTCTCCATTTTCATCATAAGCACTTACTTTCAACCCATTTTCATGTAAAGGTAAAAAGTCTTTTTCAAAAATCAAATCTTTATCATAGTCAAAATTTAATTCTTTTTGAGCATTTAAAACCAAAATTTTATCTTGTAAAATTTTATTAAACACACGATCTTGCAAAGCAGCATTAAGCTCTTTTGCCTTTAATCCACTCAAACCCCATATAATAGCCTTATCACTTAAATGGCCTTTACCAGTAAGCGATAAAGAGCCATAAAGTTTGATTTGAATTTTTGTAATTTGTGTGATTTTATCTTTGATTTTTTCACAAAACATATTCCCTGCTAGCATTGGTCCTAAGGTATGAGAAGATGAAGGACCAACACCAACTTTAAATATACTTAAATTACTACTCATTCATTAACACCTTAAAAAGTATAGATTACAGTGATGATTGTCAAAATACCTGTGATAAATACAAACGCATCTAAAGCTTTGTTTTGGAATTTTTTCATTTTAGAAACAGTGTAAATTGCAATCATAGGCATTAAGAATAAAATCGCAGCAATAATTGGTCCACCTAAGCTTTCAATAAAGCCTAAAATACTTGGATTTACATAAGCAGTGATTAACATAATAATATACATTACCAAAGTTGAATAAACTGCGATTTTTTTCAAATCAGGATTTTCATTGCCTGCTAATTTGCAGCATTTTCTAACTATACCATAAGCACCTTCTCTAGCACCAAAATAATGTCCAAAGAATGAACTAGAAATTGCTAAAAACGCAATTAATGGACCACCATAAGAAATAAATGGATTATCAAGTTTGTTAGCAAAATAAGAAAGTACAGGTATGTTTTGTGCTCTTGCTTCAGCAAGTTCTGCAGGAGTTAAAGAAAGCACGCAAGATACCACAAAAAACATAACAAAAGCAAGTAACATTACAGAAGTTCTAAATAATACTTGATTTGCTTTTTGTACTGAATTTTCAGGATATTGTCTTTTTACACTTAAAGAAAAAGTAGAAATCGCTGGTGAGTGATTAAATGAAAACACTAAAACCGGTAAAGTTAGCCATACTATAGTAATAAATTCTTTTGTTCCTGGAATAGCGCTAAAACTTTCAAATGACCATTGTGGGATAAGATATAAAGAAAATAAAAATAAAATAGCACACAAAGGATATACAAGCCACTCACATACTTTAGTGATCAATTCTTCACTAAAAAGCATAATAAGCATAAAAATACTTACCAAAACAAAAGCAAAAAGCGCTCTATAAAAAGGAAGTAAATTAGCTATAGTTTTTCCTTGCTCATTAACACTTGTTTGATACATAGCACTAATTGCACTTGCAAAAGAACCATTTGGATCTAAAAGTGGTAAGAATTGATTATAAATAAAACTCTCAAAAGTATTAGTTATACCTACACAATATGCTAAACAAATTGGGAAAATTGCAAAGAAATAAAGCACAGAAATAAAAATACTTACTTTTCTACCAAAATACTCTTCAGCCGCATGAGTAATGTCTTTATCATTACCATTTGCTTGGCATACAAAACGACTTAAAGCTCTATGGCTTAAATATACCATTGGAAAAATAATCAAAGCCATTACAACAACTGGCCAAAAACCACCAACACCTGCCTTAATAGGTAAAAATAAAATCCCCGCACCAACTGCAGTCCCAAAAAGAGAAAGCATCCAACGCGTATCAAAAGAATTCCACTTAAGATTATCCACATTTTCTCCTTGTAAAAAATAATAAAAAAAGCTTTTACCTAAAAAAACTTTTTGTATTATTTTACAAATATGCTCTAGAGTAATTTGGCATAATTTTTTCTCTTTCATTTAAAGCAACTGCGGCTTCATTTGCAAAATTTGGATTTCTTAGTAATTTTCTACCATAACAAATCAAATCACACACCTCGCCCAAAAGCAAGGCTTCGCCTTCGCTAGCGCTATTTATAAGACCCACACAAGATATAGGAATTTTAACAACTTCTTTTAAGGCCTTAGCATAAGGAGCTTGGTAAAGTGGTGCTAAGTTTGGCACCAAAGAAGGTTTATTGATATTTCCTCCTGCTGAAACATCTAGCATATCAATGCCTAATTTTTCTAAAATCAAGGCAAGTTTTTTACTATCTTCTAAATTCCAACCACCCTCTTGCCATTCTGTAGCTGAAATTCTTACAAATAAAGCAATATCAACTTCTTTTTTTATACGCTTAATGATATTACACAAAAGACGCGTTCTATTTTCAAAACTGCCACCATATTCATCATCTCTTTGATTTGATAAAGGCGATAAAAACGAACTAAGCAAATACCCATGAGCACTATGAAGCTCTACTGCGTCATAACCTGCTTCTTTAGCTCTTTTAGCACTTTGAATAAATTCTTGCTCTATTTGTAAAATTTCATCTTTGCTTAAAACATGAAGTTTGGAAAATTTTTCACTAAAAGCTATATTACTTGGAGCTTTTAATATAGCCTCTTTACATGAGTTTTTACGGCCACTGTGGTTTAACTGAATGGCAATTTTAGCTCCAAAATGATGGCAAAGCTCAACAAGTTCTTTGTGTCCTTGAATTTGAAAATCTCCCCAAAGACCTATATCATTATCAGCTATTTTTGCATTTTCATTAATTGCACAAGCTTGAATTATAATAAGCCCAACACCACCCAAAGCTCTAGCTCCATAATGTATCAAGTGAAATTGATTAATCTTACCATCTAAAACTTGCGTTTCATACATATCCATAGGGGGCATTACAATGCGATTTTTTACATAAAAATTTCCAATCTTTAACCCACTTAAAAGTAAAGACATAATACCCCTTGAAATATTTTTATATTACTATAATAGAAAAAAATTAATTTTTCTTAAAACATATAGCAATTTTAACTAATATTATTATTTTTAATAAATAATTATTAAAAAAATATTTTTTGACTATATTTTTTTATCTTAATAATAATATTTCAAATATTAAAACATTCTATTATTTTTAAAAGAAAGTAAAATTCAAAATACAAAAGTGTAAAAATCACACAATTTAATCAAATAAACTTTTCTCAAAACACTTTAACATAAAGCTTTTGCGGTGTAAGGGCGAATAACCAAATGCTTTAATCTTTTCTATATGAGCTTTTGTACCATAACCTTTGTGTTTATCAAAATCATAATGATTATATAATTTAGAAAAATAACACATTTTTTGATCACGACTTACCTTGGCTAATATACTAGCTGCTGAAACTTCTTGTACTTTCATATCAGCTTTAATCATGGTTTTTATGCCTAAAACTCCATAATTTAAATTTCCATCATACAAAATCTCATCTTGGTTAAAATGCTTTTTTATGATTTTTAAAGCTAGTTGCAAACACTGACTAAGCCCTAAAGTATCAATCTGCAAAGGCGAAAAAGCAAGGATTAAAAAATTTGAGTTAGAAAGAATTTGCTCATATAGTTCTTCTCTTTTTTTTGCACTTAATTTTTTAGAATCAGCCAAACCATCAATATTTTTTAAAAGCTTACAAGCTCCTATGTGCATATCTCCAGCCAAAGCCCCGCGCCCAGCCTCATCTACTCCAACTAAAGCCATTATTTTTCCTTTATAATGCTATATTTTTCTACTAAATTTTCTAAAGAATAATTCATATTAGCAGGAGAACTTGAAGGAAGTTCAAAAAATTCTTGCTCAGGATAAAATTTAGCAAAATATTTACTTGCAACTTTACCTAAAACACAAATTTTTTCTATATTTGCTTTATCTAAAATAATATTTATATCATTTGCTTTAGCATAAGAAATAGTTTTATCATCTGAATTTTTTATCTTACAACTTGCTATAACATCCCAAAGTGCTATATGATTTGCTTTTAAAAAAGCTTTTTGATCTTGTACTGTTTTTAACTCACACTCAAATAATATTTCAAAAATACGCCAAAAACGATTTTTGCTATGTTGATAATAAAAATTTTCTTCTCTTGACTTGATAGATGGAAAAGAACCTAGTATTAAAACTTTTGAGTTTTCATCAAAAAAAGGTTTGAAAGGATGAGTTAGAATTTGCATATTAAACCTTGATAAAAATAAAATATTTTATCATTTTTATCAAGGTTTTTAAAATCATCCTAAAAATTCGCGTTTGAAGTATTCTTTTGGAGCTTTACATAAAGGACAGGCATTTGGTGCTTTTTTACCACGGTGTATATGCCCACAAACTTCACAAACCCACAATTCTTCTACTTCTGAATTAAAGAAATCTTCTTCTTCAAGCATTTTTTTAAGCGCTAGATATTCTCTTTCATGCTCAATTTCTACTTTGCCTATAGCTGTAAATAATCTTGCTATATTTCTTTTGCCCTCATCTTCTGCGATTTTTGCAAAATTTGGATACATAGTAGTATGCTCATAGTTTTCGCCCTCTGCTGCGCAGATTAAATTTTTAGCAGTTTCTTCTAAAGCCTTACCATCTACTAATTCATGATAAGCTTTAAACTCAGCTCTTGCATGCCATTTTTCGTTTTCTGCAGCTTCTCTAAAATGTTTTGCAATAGCATGCCAACCTTCTTCTTGAGCAATATCTGCAAATAAATCATACTTATTTCTTGCCATAGATTCACCCGCAAAAGCTTTCATTAAATTTACAGCTGTTAAATCTTTAGTAATACACTCCATTTCTTGACCACAGCAGCTAAGCTTTCCACCACCTACATTTTGTACTTCTACTTCATTGCCACATTTTTGGCATTTATAACTTTCATATTGTTTCATTTAATATCCTTGTGATTAATTAAGTAAGATTTTGATTGAAAAATCCACCCAAATGTTATTGTAGCATTTGGGTGTTTAAGATTTTAGTATTTTAAGAAATATTCTTGGATTTTCTTAGGATCGCTTGTTTTAGTTAGAGCAAGCATTAATAATACTCTAGCTTTTTGAGGACTCATATCACCTGTATCAATGAAACCAAGTTTTGCATCAGCATCACTTACTGCAACTCTACCAGCTACTACACGTGAGCTTACCGCTACATTAAGACCTTTTTTAAGCAATTCTTTTAACACATCTTTTTGATAATCATGGATACTACCAGCACCTGTTCCAGCTACAACTATACCTTTAGTTCCATTTTCAAACAAAGCTTTTGCTGCAACACCGCTACCATCATTTGCATAACTATAAAGAATATCTACTTTTGGCAATTCTTTTAGCTTACTAATATCAAATGGAGATTTTTTAGTGTGTAATTTTGTATTAGTATTATAGAAAAATGCTTTTCCATCTACTATATAACCCATATCACCCATATCTGGTGAGCTAAATGCATTTACATTTAAACTATGGGTTTTCATAACGCCTCTAGCACTTTGAATTCTATCATTCATAGCTACCATTACGCCTTTATTTTTTGCTTGAGGATTTGCTGCTAATGCTACAGCGTTGTAAAGATTTTTAGGACCATCTGCGCTAATTGCAGTTGATGGGCGCATTGCACCAACCAAAACAACAGGTTTGTCGCTTTTTACGGTTAAATTTAGGAAATATGCGGTTTCTTCCATAGTATCAGTACCATGGGTAATTACAACTCCATCTACATCAGATTTTAAAAGTCTATTAACTTCTTTAGCAAGTTTTAGCCAAATTTCATTTGTCATATCTTTGCTATCAATATTAGCAATTTGATCTCCGCTAATTACTGCTAAATCTTGAATTTGAGGTACTGCTTTAATCAAAGTATCAACCCCCAAAACTCCAGCTGTATAACCTGTAGTAGCTACTGAACTATCAATCGAACCCGCAATAGTTCCGCCTGTAGCTAAAATTGCAACTTTTGGTTTTGCTTCCAAAATTCCTGCTCCTAAACTTAGTGCCATAGCTGCACACATTAACATTTTTTTCATGTTAGTCCTTTCATTAGAAATGATAAAGATTATAATGCAACTATGTTTAAATAAAAATAAATTATAAATATAAAAAATATTTTAGTAAATAGCTATTAATTTAAAGCCATAAATTTGCAATTTTTTTTAGTTTTTCTACATCACTTGAAGCGTAAAATTCGATATTAGCTTCTTCTTGGATTGATGTTAAGTTAAATTCTTGCTCTAATTGCAAAGCTATAGCTTCACCCGAATGAATAAGTTTTGTATTTTTACCAAAATATTCTGATAAAGAATGGGCAATTAAAGGAAAATGCGTGCATGCTAAGATTAGAGCATTAGGATGAAATTTGAGCTTATTAAAATAATACTCAAAAGCGGCTTTTAAAAAATCTCCTTGAAAAATCCCTTCTTCAACCATAGGTACAAAAAGTCCCGTTGCTTTTTCTTCCACTTTTAAAAAGCCTTCTTTGATTAAAGCTTGCTTATAAGCATGAGAATCCACGGTAGCTTGTGTTGCAATGACTAATATATTAGAGTTTTTATCTTCTAAAGAGTTTTTAACCGCTAAAACCCCTGCTTCTATAACTCCAAGAACCGGAAATGGCGCATTTGCTTTTAGAATTTCTAAAGCATGCGCACTGACTGTATTGCACGCAATGATAAGCATATCGACTTTTTTTTCTTTGAAAAATTCTAAAGCTTCTAGGGAAAATTTAATGATAGTTTCTTTATCTTTAACCCCATAAGGCACTCTTGCAGTATCCCCATAGTAAATATATTCTTTAAAAAGTTTTGCTTGAAGTAAAGATTTTAAAACACTAAGCCCACCTACACCGCTATCAAAAACGCCTAGTCTCATCAAAATCCTTTAAAAAGGAAGAAAGTAGAAAATCTACTTTCTTATAAGCCTACTGCACTTAAAGTTTGGTATTTATTCATATAAATTTGAGCTTCAATTTTTCTCATTGTATCAAGTGCTACTTGAACTACGATCAAAACAGAAGTTCCACCAAAATAAAAAGGCACACCAAACAACTTCACAATAAGCCATGGTAATGTAGCTACAAGCCCTAAATAAATAGAACCTGACAAGGTAAGTCTTGACGCTACTTCATTAAGATAATTTGCAGTTCCTTCACCTGGTCTAATACCTGGTATGAAACCACCTTGTCTTTTAAGATTTTCAGCTATATCTTTTGCGTTAAATACAATTGATGCATAAAAATACGCAAAGAAAATAACAAGTAAGAATGTTAAAAAATGAAAGAAAAATCCGTTTGGATTTAAAAAGTCATAAATTTTTAACACATATTCATTTGTACTTGTTTGCAAAATAGTACTTGGAAACATCAAAATCGCACTTGCAAAAATAGGAGGAATAACACCACTTAAGTTGATCTTAATAGGTATATAATTCATAATGCGTTTGTTTTGATTTTGCATGATTACTTTTCTTGAGTAAGAAATAGGAATTCTTCTTTCTCCAAGCTCTACTACTATAATAGCCCAAATAGTAAGTAAAATTACAACTAAAATGGCAATGATAGTCAAGAAATTCATCTCACCTGTATTTACCAAATTTACTGTTCCACTAATTGCACCTGGAATTGTAGAAACAATACCACCAAAGATGATTAAAGAAATACCATTTCCTATACCGCGTTGAGTGATTTGCTCACCTATCCACATCAAAAGCATGGTACCTGCAAGCATAGAAACAGCAGAAAGTGCGATAAAAGTATTCATATCAATCATAATGGCTGATTGACCTGCTTTTCCATGAAGACTTTGTAAACCTATAGAAACGCCTATACTTTGTATCAAAGTGATAGCTATAGTAGCATAACGGATAATTTGCATATATTTTTGCATACCATCGCGTTCTTTTTTCATTTTTCCTATATTAGGAAAAGTTGCCGCTAAAAGCTCCATAATAATCGAAGCAGTAATATAAGGCATAATGCCTAGAGAGATGATGCTAAGTCTTTCAGCAGCACCTCCACTAAACATATTAAACAAGCCTAATGCATTAGATGCATTAGAATCAAAAAATTCCTTGATAACACTGACATTAACCCCCGGAACTGGAACATAAGCTAGTATTCTATAAGCGAATAAAAAAGCTAATGTTATGAGAATTTTATTCGTCAATGTTTTATTCATTATTTTTGTCCGCTAAAAGTAATCTTCTCGTCTTTAATTTTACTAGCAAGATCTTTAGCGCTTGCCCCAATAAGCTTAACTTTATTTACATTTTTTGAAAGCTTATGAATGCTATTGATTGTTTCAAATGTAATTTCGCTAAGCTCTTTGATTGCTGTGATTTTTTCAACATTAATCACATAAGGTTTTTCAAATTTAGAAGTAAAGCCTACTTTTGGTAAACGTCTTTGAAGTGGTTGTTGACCCCCTTCAAAACCTCTTTTTTCATTATAACCTTTTCTAGCAGTTTGGCCTTTTCCACCTTTAGTAGAAGTTTTACCCATACCACTACCTTGACCACGGCCTATTCTTTTGGTTTTATGTGTTGAACCTGGTGCTTTTGTTAAATTCATCGATTATCCTTTAAGCATTGTAAGTGCTTTGATAGTAGCACGCACAACATTTGCTGAATTATTTGAACCTAAAGACTTAGTTAAAATGTCTTTAATACCTGCAAGTTCCACGATAGGACGTGTTGAACCACCTGCAATAACCCCTGTACCTTCGCTTGCTGGTTTAAGTAAAATTCTACTTGCGTTGTATTTTACTTCTACATCATGAGGGATAGTTGAACCTTTTGTTTTAACTTCAACAATGTTTTTAAAAGCATCATCAACTGCTTTTCTTATAGCATCTGGAACTTCTTTAGCTTTTCCATAGCCCACACCAACTAAACCTTTTCTATTTCCAACGATAACTAAAGCAGTAAATCTAAATCTTCTACCACCTTTAACAACCTTAGTAACCCTGCCGATATCGACGATTACTTCTTCAAATTCTTCTCTATTATATTTTTCCATCGATCTTCCTTTTGGGTTATAGTTTGATTCCGTTTTCTCTTAGTGCTTCAGCTAATGCTGCAATCACACCATGGTATAAATAACCATTTCTATCAAACACTGCTTCTTCTATGTTTTTAGCTTTTAAAACTTTTGCAAATTCAGCTGCTATTTTTTTAGCGCCTTCTTTATTTGCTTTAACACCAATTTTTCTTCCATCTACTGCTGCTAAAGTTACTGCTTTAACATCATCGATAGCTTGGATATATAAAGTTCTGTTTGATTTGAAAACAGAAACTCTTGGAAGAGCTTGTGTTCCTGAAATTTTTGCTCTAATTCTTTTTTTTCTTTTAATTCTTAAAGATATTTTTCTTTTTAATACATTTGCTCTCATATTCTATCCTTACTTCTTAGATGTCTTACCAGCTTTGCGGATAATACGCTCATCTGAATATTTAACACCTTTTCCTTTGTAAGGCTCAGGTGGTCTAAATTCACGAATTTGAGCAGCAACTTGACCTACCACTTGTTTATCACTACCTTTGATAATAACATTGTTTTTATCAACAGTAATTTCTATGCCTTCTGGAATAGCATAGTTGATAGGATGAGAAAAACCTAAAGCAAGTTCAAGAACTTTACCTTTTAACGCAGCTTTATAACCAACACCGTTGATTTCTAAAGTTTTGCTAAAACCATCAGTTAAACCGATGATGATGTTTTGAGCTAAAGCTCTATAAGTTCCCCAATAAGCTCTACTTTGTCTATCTTCACCTTTAGGAGAGAAAAGAATTTGTCCTTCTTTAATCTCAACATTAACATTTGCTTTTGTATCAAGCTCTTTTGCTAAATTTCCTTTTTTGAATTTTAGCAAGTTACCTTCTAATTTTACTTCTACTCCACTTGGAATAGCAACTGGTTGTTTACCTATACGAGACATTCATTTTTCCTTTTTACTTGTCTACGATATGACTACTTTATAAGAATGGATACCGAATACCATAAAAAGTAGAAACTCTTACCAAATAGTACATAAAACTTCGCCGCCAACACCTGCTTTGTAAGCTTCGTCGTTAGCTAAAACACCTTTTGAAGTGCTTACTACGATAGTACCATAACCGTTTTTAAATCTTTTAATCTCATCTTTGCCTTTATAAACACGACGACCAGGTTTAGAAATACGCTTAACTTCGTTAATTACGCTTTTACCTTTTTCATCATATTTTAAAACTACATTGATGAATTTCTTTTTATCCTCTTCAATAACATTAAAGCTTTCAATATAGCCTTTAGCTTGGAAAATTCCAAGTAAAGCTTCGATAACTTTAGAATGCAAAAGCTGAGTAGTTTCTAATCTTCTCATCCCTGCATTTCTAATTCTTGTTAGTGAATCTGAAATTAAATCATTTATCATGGTTCTTTCCTCTTACCAACTTGCTTTTTTAAGACCAGGAATTAAACCTTCATTTGCCATTTTTCTTAAGCAAACTCTGCAAATTCCAAAATCTCTATAAACTGAATGTGGTCTTCCACAAATTTGGCATCTAGTATACCCTCTAACACTAAATTTAGGTTTGCGGGCAGCTTTTGCAATCATTGATTTTTTAGCCATATTACTTTCCTTTTGCAAATGGCACGCCAAATAATTCTAATAATTTTTGTGCCTCTTTATCTGATTTTGCTGTTGTAACGATAGAAATGTTCATACCATGAGTTCTTAAGATTTTATCATATTCAACTTCTGGGAACATTAACTGCTCATCTAAACCAAAGTTATAGTTTCCTCTTCCATCAAAACCATCTCTTGGAAGACCTCTAAAGTCTTTAACACGAGGAAGAGCTATAGTAATAAGCTTATCTAAGAAAGCATACATATTATCTTTTCTTAATGTTACCATTACACCTACTGGGAAGCCTTCTCTTACTTTAAAACCAGCAACTGATTTTTTAGCTTTTGTGATAACTGCTTTTTGTCCAGCGATCAATGAAATAGTATCTGCAACATTTTGTAATACTTTTTGATCTTTTGCTAATTCCCCAGCACCTACGCTGATTACAACTTTTTCAATAAAAGGAATAAGCATAGGATTTTTGATATCAAATTCTTTTACTAAAGCAGGTTTGATATTTTGAGTATATTTTTCTTTCAATCTCATCATCTTATTCTCCTGCCTTTGCTACATTTGAAATATCCATTGGCATTTCTTTATTGATAAAACCGCCATTTGGATTTTTATCACTTGGCTTAACAGCTTTTTTAGCGATTTTGCAACCCTCAACAATTACTTTATTTGTTTTAGGGAATACTGCTAAAACTTTACCTGTTTTGCCTTTGTCATCGCCTGCGATAACTTTTACCATATCATTCTTTTTAATTTTTAATTTCATTACAACACCTCCGGTGCTAGTGAAACAATTTTCATAAAGCCACCATATCTTACTTCACGACCTACTGGTCCAAAAATACGCGTTCCGATAGGCTCTCTTTTAGCATCAAGAATAACTGCTGCATTTTCATCAAAACGAATTAAAGAACCATTGTCTCTATGAATTTCTTTTTTAGTTCTAACGATAACTGCTTTTACTACTTGACCTTTTTTAACTTTACCATTTGGTAGAGCTTTTTTTACAGACGCAACGATTACATCACCAACAGTAGCGTATCTTCTTTTACTACCACCTAAAACCTTAATACACATTAATTCTTTTGCACCGCTATTATCAGCAACTGCAAGCCTAGTAAAACTTTGAATCATTACTCAACTCCTGCTGATACTATAGTTTTTAAGCGAAATGATTTTCTCTTAGAAAGTGGTCTACATTCAATAGCAACTACAGTATTTCCCACTTTAAGTTCATTTCTTTCATCATGAATTAAATATTTTTTAAAGCGTTTTACGATTTTTCTGTATTTTGGGTGAACCACTTTTCTTTCAACCAAAATTGTTGCTGTTTTATCTCCAGCAATTTGAACAACAACGCCTTGAATTTCTCTTTTAAATGCCATTTTCTATCCTTATTTTAAAGCGCTAATTGCAGTATTGATTCTAGCGATGTCTTTTTTAACTTCGCTAATCTCTTTAGGATTAGTTAGCTGCATTGTTTTTAGCTTTTGTCTTAAAGTAAATAAAAGCACCTTTTTTTCTTTTAGCATTGTTGCAAGCTCACCTGCTGTTTTATCTTTAATCTCAGTATATTTCATTTTGGCTCTCTCTTGTAACAAACTTAGTTTTAAATGGCAATTTGTGCATCGCTAAAGTTAAAGCTTGTCTTGCCATTTCTTCATTAACCCCTGCCATTTCATAAATAATGCGACCTGGTTTAATGTTCATTACCCATTCCTCAACTGCACCTTTACCTTTACCCATACGAGTTTCTAAAGGTTTTTTAGTTAGAGGTTTATCTGGGAAAACTCTAATCCAAGTTTTACCTTGTCTTTTTACAAAACGAGTTAAAGCAATACGAGCTGCTTCGATTTGACGTGAATTGATACGGCCAGCTTCAGTTGCTTTTAGGGCAAAATCACCAAAAGTAAATTCAGTCCCTCTGTTGGCATAACCTCTGTTACGCCCTTTCATCATTTTACGATATTTAGTTCTTTTTGGCATTAACATGATTATTTACCTCTTCTTGCTCTTCTAGTTTTTTTAGCTGGAGCGTTTTCTTCGGTTTTTTCAGGTTGAACACCCTTTTGTAAAACTTCACCTTTGAAGATCCATACTTTAATACCTATGTTTCCATAAGTAGTATGTGCTTCTGCAAAACCATAATCAATTTTTGCTCTTAAAGTGTGAAGTGGAACACGACCTTCTAAGTACCATTCAGTTCTTGCCATTTCAGCACCACCTAAACGGCCTGAAACCGAAACTTTAATCCCTTTAGCACCTGCTTTTTGCGCTCCTTGAATTACTTTTTTCATTGCTCTTCTAAAAGCAATTCTTTTTTCAAGTTGAGTAGCAACACTTTCAGCTGCAAGCTGAGCTGAAGCACCTGCTTTTCTTTCTTCTTTAATATTGATATTAACTTCTTTTTTGATTAAATCTTGAAGTTCTTTTCTTAAAATATCAACATCACTACCTTTTTTACCAATAATAATCCCTGGTCTTGCAGCTACAACAGTTACTCTTAATTTTTTCGCTGTTCTTTCTACAAGAATTTGGCTAATTCCTGCATAATAAAGTTTTCTTTTTAAGAAAGTTCTGATTTTATAATCTTCACCAATATTTTCTGCTAAATTAGCTTTTGTAGGAAACCATCTTGATTCCCAATTTCTATTAATTCCTAGTCTTAAACCAATCGGATTTACTTTTTGTCCCATATTAGCTTTCCTTTTTCACTGATGCTTTTTTAGCTTTTGTAGTTTTTTCAGCACTTGCTTCTACTTTACTAACTTCTACCAAAATGTGTGAAGTTGGCTTTCTAATACGACTAGCACTTCCTCTAGCTCTTGGTCTAAATCTTTTTAAAACCGCACCAGCATCAACACGACAACTTGAAACAACAACTTCATTTGCTTCAAATCCGCCATTTGCTACAGCACTTGAAATAGCATTTGCTATAAATTTAGCACCTTTATTTGGCATAAATTTCAAACTAGCTAATGCAAGCTCTGCATTCATACCTTGAACTTCTCTAGCAATCAATCTCGCTTTAGTTGGAGATAATCTTATGAATTTAATTAACGCTCTACTCATAAATCTCCCTTACTTACCTATTTTTTTCTGAACAGAGCCTTTGTGACCCTTGAATGTTCTAGTAGGTGCAAATTCACCTAATTTGTAACCGATATGATTTTCAGTAACATATACTGGGATAAAGCTTTTTCCATTATGAACATTAAAAGTTAAACCTATCATATCAGGTATAATAGTGCTGCGTCTTGACCAAGTTTTAATTGGCTTACCATCGTTAGCTTTTTTAGCAGCGATGACTTTTTTCATTACATGGTCATCAACAAAAGGACCTTTTTTTAGTGACCTAGCCATCTTACTTTCCTTTTCTTCTTGAAATTATTAGCTTATCGCTAGCTTTTTTACGGCGAGTTTTAGCACCTTTAGTTGGTTTACCCCATGGAGTAACTGGATGACGGCCTGAATTTTTCTTACCTTCACCCCCACCGTGCGGGTGATCAACTGGGTTCATCGCAGAACCTCTTGTTTGAGGACGAATACCTCTATGGCGATTTCTACCTGCTTTACCGATAGTCACGTTTGACCATTCTTCATTACCAACTTCACCGATACTTGCCATACATTCAGCTAAAACTTGTCTCATTTCACCACTTGCAAGTCTTAAGATAACGTATTTTTCTTCTTTACCCATTAATTGAGCATAAGCACCTGCTGAACGGATCATTTGACCGCCTTTGCCTGGTTTTAACTCGATATTGTGTACGATAGTACCCACTGGGATATTTCTTAATTTCATTGCATTACCTGGTTTAATGTCAAGTCCGCTTTCAGCAGCACAAACAACATCACCAACACTTAAACCTTTTGGTTGTAAGATGTATCTTTTTTCACCATCTCTATAAGAGATTAATGCAATACGACAATTTCTGTATGGATCGTACTCGATTGCTTCAACTTTACCTTCAATACCAAATTTTCTTCTTTTAAAATCTATAATTCTGTAAAGTTTTTTAGCACCTGCTTCTTTATGACGGCTTGTGATTCTACCATTATTGTTACGACCTGCATGAGCTGGAAGTTTTACAAGTAATGAACGTACACTAGCTTTTGCTGTGATATCATCAGAGCTTACACCTGTGATGTATCTTCTACTTGGAGTATATGGTTTATAAGTTTTAATTGCCATCTTATGCCTCCGAACTTTCTAAGCTCACACCCTCTGGTAGCTTAACATAGAATTTTTTAAAGCTATTTCTTTGACCTTCACGACCTCTAAAACGCTTTACTTTTCCATCCATTTTTAAAGAATTAATTCTTACTGGAGTTACACCAAAATATTCTCTTAAAACTTCTTTTAGACCATTTTTAGTCATTTTTGGAGAAGTTTGAATAACTACAACACCTTGCTCTTGAAGGTTTAAGCTTTTTTCAGTGTAAAGTATTGTTTTTATATCAGTAATATCTGCCATTTTAACCCTCTTTTACGATAGATTCAAGCGCTGCTTTTTCAATGATAACAGCATTAAATACAGATACTAAATAAGCATTTACTTCGCTAATATCAACTACATAGCAATTTGCTAAGTTTCTAAAAGCAAGAAGTGTTTTTTCATCTAGTAAATCTTTTACAATTAAAGCATCTTTTAAACCAAGCTTTTTAATAACTGCATTTGCATCTTTTGTTTTACCGCTTTCAATGCTTAAACTATCTACTGAGAATAATGCATTGTTTTGTGCTTTATCAGCCAATGCTCTTTCAAGCGCTAAGCGTTTTTGTTTTTTATTAACTTTTTGGAAATAGTTACGATTGTTTGTAGGACCAAATGCCACAGCACCACCAACCCAAACATTCGTTCTTGTTGAACCTGCTCTTGCACCACCACGACCTTTTTGTCTCCATGGTTTTTTACCACCACCGCTTACATCGCTTCTACCTTTAGTATGAGCTGTGTTTGCTCTAAGGCTAGCAAGATAAGATTTTACATATAAATAAAGGTTGTGAGGATTAACTTCTGCATATTTTGCTGGAAGATCGAGTTCACTAGCTTTTTCAAATTTATCATTTAAAACAGTTACTTTACTCATTTTGCAATCCTTATTTTACCCATAGCACCATTAAATCCTGGTACCGCACCTTTTACTACTAAGATGCCATTTTCTTCATCAAATGAAACTACTTCATTTTTAACAGTAACTTTTACATTACCATAATGACCTGCCATTTTCATACCTGGTTGAACACGACCTGGCCATTCGCGGTTACCGATTGATCCGTGACGTCTGTGGAATCTTGAACCGTGACTTGCAGGACCTCCGGCAAATCCGTGTCTTTTAACAACCCCACTATAACCTCTACCTTTAGAATTAAAGCTTACTTTTAAGATAGAAGCTTCTTTTAAAGGATTAAGATCAATATCGCCTGCTTCTGTGTTTGCTACTTCTAAAGAAGCAAATCTATTATATTCAGCTGAAAGATTGTATTTTTTTTGCTGACCTGCAATGCATTTATTATTTGCTTTGCCTTTTACATAAGCAACCAAAGCTTTTCCATTTTCTACTTCACATACTTTAGTTTGAACAAGTTTAAGTAAGGTTACAGGAATGCTTGGTGTGCTGATTGTTCTACTCATACCAATTTTTTCTACAATGTATTCCATATTCTATCCTTATTTACCCATAGCTCTTACTTCAACATTGACCTCTGGAGCCAAGTCAAGCTTAGTGAGTGAATCTACTGTATCTGGAGTAGCTGCTACAATATCAAGCATACGAGCATGAATTCTCATCTCAAATTGTTCGCGTGAATCTTTGTTGATGTGTGGAGATTTCAAAACTGTGTATCTTTTGATTTTTGTAGGCATTGGCACTGGACCTCTGATGTCAGCACCTGTTCTTTTAACAGCTTCTACAATTGCTGCAACTGTGCGATCTAGAACTCTGTGGTCATAAGCTTTTAGCTTAAGCCTGATTCTTTCCATATTTTTTCCTTTGTAAAGAACTCGTTAGACCCATAAGAATCTAACCACCATATAAAATGATGTTGAGATTATATAAAAACATACTTTGCTATGTCAAGAAATTTATATATTTTTTTTAATTATTTTCCTTTTCAAAAGGATAAAAATTAAATTTTATAAAATTTATCAGATTTTTTATGCATTAAGAAAATCTAAGAAAAGATATAGTATGATTTCAAAATCTAAAGGGGCATTAGCTCAGCTGGGAGAGCACAACGCTGGCAGCGTTGGGGTCAGCGGTTCGAACCCGCTATGCTCCACCATTTAGTATAAAGAAATCTATGAAATCACTACAATTTTTTTACGATAATTACCCAAAATTTCAAAAATTTGATGAAAGAAAAATTCAAATCCAAACCCATAAAAACATCATTATAAAAGGTGGTTTTGCAAGTGGTAAGAAAAATTTGATCTTAAATTTTTTATCTTTGTATAAAGCAGAAAATATACTTTTTATTGATTGTGATGATTTAAAATTTCAAGCAAGTGCTTTAATAAATTTAAATTCATTTTTAACTTATAATCCGCAAATTAAATTTTTAGCACTTTGTAACTTTACTCATGATTTTGACTTTGCTAGTTTAAAACATCTTAATTTGCAAATCATAATAAGCGTTTGTGATAGTAATTTTTGCTTAGATCAGTTTGAAGAACTTCATTTAGATTATTTAGACTTTGAAGAATTTTTAAGCTTAAATAAAAAATATGCTGATACCAAAACCATGGTAAGTTATTTTTTACACACAGGGCGCAATGTGATTTTAAATCACAATTTTAACACAAACTCATCATACTTAAAAAGCTTTTATACCCCATTAGAACTTACCATACTCAAACAAATTGCCTTAGAACTTGGGAGTGAATTTAGCGTTAATGAGTTATTAAAAACTCTAAAAAACAGTATAAAAATTTCCAAAGATACCTTATATAAAAGCATAGAAAAACTAGAATCAAACTACACTTTGTATTTTGTAAAAAATCTTGAAAAAAATTTAAAAAAAGTATATTTTTGGGACTTTTCATTAAAAAATTCTCTAAGCATACAAAAAGACTTTAGTGCTTTGTTTGAAAATTTGATTTTAAGCGAGTTGTTTAAATTTAAACGAGAAATTTTTTATACTAAACATTTTGATTTTTACTTACCAAGTCTTAAAAATGCATTTTTATGCTCACCCTTTAAAGATAAAGATTTACTTAGCTTAAAAGTCAAAAAAATACTTAGTAAAAACCAACTTGCACTTTCGACTATTTATATCATCACGCTTTCACAAAGAGATGAGTTTTTCATCGAAGGGGTGCGTGTGATGATTTTGCCTTTTGATGAGTGGGCCTTGGGTAATTAATCTAACTCATCAAGATTATGTTGTTCTATAATAGAAATAATGAGCTTAGTATAATTACTTTTAATCTCTGAGTATTTTTCTAAATGACTTGCTGCTTCTTTACCATCAAGTTTTTTATTTTCACTTATAGTATCCCACCTCCAAGATCTAAATTCTTTATAAGCATCATGGCGATTTAAATTAAGCAAATACGAATCCACACTTTCTTGCAAACTATCAAATATACGAATTTTGTGAGTTTTACCCTCGCCTCTTTCTTTTGGAATTAAACCTTTTTCACCCCAAGTCCATTCTCCAAATAAATTATTTGCCTCTTTAGCAAAACGACTTGTACCAGTTGCGCTTTCAATAATAGCTTGGGCTATGGCTAAAGACTTTGGCACCTTTTGAATACGCATTTGGTATTCTTTATGATCGTATAAATTTTTAACACGGTATTTTTCTTTTAAAGACCATAGTTTTTGCACAGCATTAGTATTTAATTTTCTAAAATTATTCTTTATAGCTTCTTTAAAGAATAATTCTATAAATTCTTTTTCCTTTTCTATCTCTTTAAAAGAAACATCTAATAAAGCATTGATTTTTTTGATAAAAACTTCACGCTTTTCTTTTATGCTTAAAGCATAATATTGCTCATCAAAACCTGCTATAAATTCAGCTTTTAAAAATAAAACACAACTAAGTAAAATTATAATCAGCTTCAAAACAGCACTTCACCTTTCCTCTAAAAAATATTTGATCCTCTTCTAATCTAAAATGCAAGCTTTCATTACTTTTTGGCTTTACCAAAATATCATCTTTTACTTTTTGATTTAAATACGCCAAGTAAAAACAAGCCCCCATGCCCGTACCACAAGCTAAAGTCTCATCTTCTACTCCACGTTCATAAGTTCTAACTCTTATAAACTCATCATCTTCCACTTTAGCAAAATTAACATTTGTATTATATTTTTTACGCACTTCTTTGCATAAATTGACATCAAATTCATTTAAATCATCAACAAAGGTAACCACATGTGGAACTCCGGTATTACAACCTTGCCAAATTCTACCCTTATATTCAAAGGATTCTTTGATATCCTTTACCCCACTAAGCTTGATTTCAACCATATCATCATCAACAAAAGATTTTATAAGTCCTGCACCGGTTAAGAAATTTAAATATTGAGATTTTTTTAAATAATGATGAGCAAAATGTGCTGCTGCACGCGAGCCATTACCACACATACTTGCTTTACTCCCATCACAATTATAAAATTCCCATTCAAAATCATATCTATCATGAGGTACTACCACTATAAGTCCATCAGCACCTATGCCCTCATAACGATTACAAAGAATTCTAGCTAATTCACTGCGATCTTTCTTTTCGCTATCTGCAAACACCACAAAATCATTCCCGCTAGCACAGTACTTGTAAAATTTCATTTTTCAACCTTTAAAGTGTGTTTTAAAAAATTTAGCACATTTTTCTCAAAATTTTCATAACCTGAAGTATTTTTTATCACAAAATCTGCTTTTTTTAGCTTTTCTTCTATATCAAGCTGCAAATTAATTCTTTTTAAGGCTTCATTTTCATCTAAATTATCTCTTTGCATTAATCTTTGAAGTAAAAGTTCTTTTGGAGTATAAATCAATATACTTTTTCCCAAATTCTGATAGTGATTATTTTCAAAAAATAAAGGCAGTTCTATAAAAAAAGCCTTGTTTTTTTTATCTAAAATTTGAGCTTTTTGTAAAATAGTTTCTTTGATTTTAGGATGTAAAAAATCTTCTAACTTTTTTTTGGCATTTAAATCATTAAATACAATAGAGCCAAGTTTTTTTCTATCTATTTTTCCTGCTATGATTAAATCATCATTGTTAAAAAGCTTAGCTATAAAATTTGCATTTTCATTTAAAAGCTCATGAGCTATTGTATCTGCGCTTAAAGTATCAAAACCCAAATTTTGAACTATTTTTATAAAGCTTGACTTTCCACCTGCTATACTTGAAGTTACAAAATAAGCATTTTGCATAATTTAGCCTTAAAACATTTTTAGTTAAAATACCTTTTAAATTCTTAAAGGAAGATAAATGAATATAAGCTATGAAGATGCGGGCGTAAGTATAGACAATGGTAATGCTTTTGTAGAAGCAATCAAGCCTTTAGTAAAAGAAACTTTTAATGAAAATGTTTTAGGTGGCATAGGCTCTTTTTCAGGTGCTTTTGCTATGCCAAGTGGTTTTAAAAATCCTGTTATGCTAGCAGCAACTGATGGAGTAGGTACGAAGTTGCGCCTTGCTATTGATAGTCAAAAATTTGATACCATAGGCGAGGATTTAGTAGCAATGTGTGTGAATGATTTAATTTGTAATTTTGCTACGCCTTTGTTTTTTCTAGACTATTATGCAACTGCTAAATTAGATGTAGAAGTTGCTAAAAAAGTTGTAGCAGGGATTGCTAATGGTTGTAAAAAAGCAAATTGCGCCTTAATAGGCGGAGAAACTGCTGAAATGCCAGGGATGTATCATAGCAGTGATTTTGACTTAGCAGGTTTTTCAGTGGGTATGGCTGAAAAAGATGAGATAGATAGAAGAAATTTTGTAAAAAATGGAGATATTTTATTAGCCCTACCTAGTAGCGGGCTTCATTCTAATGGATATTCTTTAGCTAGAAAAGTATTATTTGAAGCACAAAAGCTTAAATTTGATGATAAAATAGAGGGTAAAAATTTAATCGATATCTTACTTGAACCTACAAGAATTTATGTAAAAGACTTTTTAAAATTAAAACCTTTCATCAATGCACTAGCTCATATAACAGGTGGTGGCTTAGTAGAAAATTTACCAAGAGTTTTCCCAAGAGGAATAGGTGCTATCATCAGAAAACATCATCTAAAAACTCCTGAAATTTTTTACCAAATAGGCCAAAGTGTAGAAGAGGCTGAAATGTATAGAAGCTTTAATATGGGCGTGGGCTTAGTTATGGTGGTAGATCCATCTAATGTAGGAAAAGTTTTAGAAAACTCAGACGCTTATGTAATAGGCGAAGTTGTATTAAACGAAGGGGTTGTTTTAGAATAAAATCTCTTAGAAACTCTAAGAGATTTTATTTTAGTTTAGTGGATGAAGTTCGTTTGCATAAAAGCTTACTGAGTTCATACCTTCTTTAATAGCCCATTCATAAGCTTTTGCTACAAATTCCCAGTTAATGTGTGCGTAGAATTTTTCTAAATACGCAGGGCGTGCATTGCGGTGATCTACATAGTAAGCATGCTCCCATACATCAACTACTAAAAGCGGAACTTTACCTTCAGTGATAGGTGTAGCGGCATTGCTTGTAGCTATTAATTCTAATTTTTGATTTTGAGTGTTATAAACTAACCAAAACCAACCAGAACCAAATACCCCTGTAGCTCCTTTAATAAACTCTTCTTTTAAATTTTCCATAGAACCAAAGTCTTTTTCAACCGCTGTTTTAAACTCAGCGCTCAAAGAACAGCCACAGCCACAGCATGTTTTTGGCTTAATGCAATCAAAATAAAAGTCATGATTATACACTTGAGCAGCGTTGTTAAAAACTCCACCATTTGAATTTTGTATAATATAAACTAAATCTTTTCCTGCAAATTCAGTATCTTTGATAAGATTGTTTAGGTTATTTACATAAGTTTGGTGGTGTTTGCCATGATGAAATGCAAAAGTCTCTGCACTTAAAAAGTCTCCAAAAGCGTCTGCTTCATAAGGTAGTTTTCTTAATTCAAACATATTGTTCTCCTTTTTTAAATTTTATAACATTCTAACATAGTTAAATTAAAAAAGACTAAATGAGTCTTTATTTTTCAAAAAGTATTACTTTGCCTTGCTCTAAGCTTTTTGCTACATCGATAATGCGTTGATTTTTACTACCTTTAAATTTTAAAGATAAATCTTTTTGCTCTAAAATAAACTTCCCATCTATCAAAACATCAGCCAAGATAAGCAATTCTTTCATAGCTTGCTCTTGTAATAGCTCTTCATAAGTAAAACCTGTATATATAGTAAGATCAAGCCCTAAAACCTTAATGTGCTTTGCTAGCATGCTTAAATTTTTTGCTTGCATAAAAGGCTCTCCACCACTAAAAGTAACACCTTGGAGCAAAGGATTTTTGCAAATCTCATCATATAAACTTGCTAAATCTTGCAAATATCCTTTGTTAAAATCATGTGTTTGTGGATTATGACAACCTTTGCAATGATGAGGGCAGCCTTGAGTAAAAATCACATAACGCAATCCATAACCATCAACTATGGATTCTTTTATAACACCAGCTAATCTAAGAAAAATCGTGTTTAATTCTTGCATAAACTTCAGCTTTTTTAGCATCATTAAAACGATCAAGCGTTCCTACTAAATAACCTGTGATTCTTCTTATGCGTTCGAATTTAATATCATCTTCTTTTCTATGACACTTTGGACAAAACTCATCTATCACGCCACTATAACCACACACTGGATCCCTATCTAGAGGGAAATTAATCGAACCATAGCCTATATTGCTTTCTTTCATACATTTTATAATGCGCTCAAAACTTTCTAAATTCTTACTCACATCGCCATTTAATTCTACATAAGTAATATGCCCACCATTATTTAGCTCATGATATGGGGCTTCTATTTGAATTTTTTCATATATACTAATAGGAAAATCTACAGGAATATGAAAAGAATTAGTATAAAAATCTTTATCGGTTATGCCTTTTAAAATGCCGTATTTTTTTTGATCTAGTTTTAAAAATCTTCCACTTAAACCCTCAGCTGGAGTAGCTATGAGTGAAAAATTAAGCTTATCTTTGAGTGCTTTTTCATCAACAAATTCACGCATAAAACGCACGATTTGTAAGCCAAGCTCCCTTGCTTCTTGACTTTGTCCATGATGAGAACCTATCAAAGCCATTAAACTCTCACAAAGTCCTATATAGCCTATAGCCAAAGTCCCATGTGCTATGATTTTTTCTACGCTATCATTTTCTTTTAAAGTATCTGAATCTATCCAAATTCCCTCGCCCATTAAAAATGGGAAATTTTTAACCTTTTTTAGACTTTGAATTTTATATCTATGGAGCAATTGCTCATACACAAGTTCTAATTTTTCTTTTAAAAGTGAGTAAAAAAGCTCTAAATTTCCTTTAGCTTCTATGGCTAAACGCACAAGATTTATACTTGTAAAGCTTAAATTTCCCCTACCACTTGTGATTTCTTTGCTCTCATCATAAACATTTGCCATAACTCTAGTTCTACAACCCATATAGGCTACTTCGCTGTTATAATCATCCTTTTTATAATATTTTGCATTAAAACTTGCATCTAAAAAGCTAAAATTTGGAAAAAGTCTTTTAGAAGCACATTCTATAGCAAGTTTAAAAAGCTTATAGTTTGGGTCTTTTTCATTATAGTTAATACCCTCTTTTACTTTAAAAATTTGCACAGGGAAAATTGGTGTTTCGCCATTTCCTAGGCCTTTCATCGTGGCTTTTAGCAAATTTTCTATTACCATTTGTCCCTCAAAAGATATATCGGTACCATAATTTAGCGTGCTAAAAGGCACTTGGGCTCCTGCTCTTGAGTTCATAGTATTAAGATTATGTATTAAAGCTTCCATAGCTTGAAAAGTCGCATCTTGGGTTTGCTTTAATGCTCTTTTATAAGCATAAGCATTTGCTTGTTTTAAAAAATTCTCATCGCTATTTAACTTAAGCCTTAAAAGCTCTTTGAAACATTCTTTTTCGCTAAAAGCTTGAAAATTAGCATTTTTAAAGAATTGCTCGTCTAAACTTTGCTCTAATTTTATTTCAAAAAAAGCATTTATAGCCTTTTTATACTCTTTTTGAAAAGTCTTTACCACACCTTTTGCCATAGCAAAATCAAAATTTGGTATAGACTGACCCCCATGCATTTCATTTTGATTAGCCTGCAAGGCAATGCAAGCTAAAGAAGCATAAGATCTGATATCATTTGGCTCACGCAAACTTCCATGCCCTGTGCTAAAACCCTTTTCAAAAAGCTTCAATAAGTCTATTTGACAACAAGTTTGTGTTAGCATATAAAAGTCTTTATCGTGTATGTGTATATCGCCGTTTTTGTGTGCATTTGCGATATGTTTTGGCAAAATACACTCATCTACATAGTATTTTGCGCCTTCTGAGCCATATTTTAACATCATACCCATAGCACTATCTGAATTAATATTTGCATTTTCTCTTTTTAAATCAGCTTCTTTGGAATCTTTAAAAGTTAAATCATCATACAAACTTAGCAAATCATAACTACCATTGCGAATTTGTGTTCTTTTTTGACGGTATAAAATATAAGATTTTGCGGTATTAACTAAGGCATTTTTGATTAAAACTTCTTCAACTTTATCTTGAATTTGTTCTACTTGTATGTGCTTTTCATCAAGCAAAGCTACAACCTCATCACAAAGCTTATCTAAAAAATCATTATTTAATTTTTCATCTGTGGAATTTATATTGGCTTTGAAAATAGCATTTTTGATTTTAAAAATATCAAATGCAACTTGGCTTTTATCTCTTTTTATAATAAATTTTATTCTCATGGAAATTTTCCTAAAAAATAATCTCTAAGCACTATAAAATAGCACTTTTAAAAGATAAGTTTAGTACAAAAACTTGATGAGAAACTTAAAAAGATAAAAGAAAAATTCACACAAAAAATGTGTGAATTTTATTTATTCTAGCTCTATACCTTTTACGGTATAAATTTTATCAAGACCACGATTTCCAAACATTTTTTGAGTATTGCAATCTTTTTGGATATTCCATTCATCTAGCTCGTGATGAAAATTTTTACAATTATGGAAAAGATATGCCATGGTAATTACATTTTGCACATCCCAATTTGCAACGCTATGCTCATATGCATGGCAGTTTTCAAAACAATGAGCCATTCTAGTAGCATTTGAAGTCTTCCAGTGCAATAAAGAATGATTAAAACTAACACAATTAAAAAACATATAAGACATATCTTTTAAACTTTGTGTGTTCCATTTTGATAAGTCTTGATTGAAATTTTTGCAATTAAAAAACATACTTGCCATATTTTCAACCTTAGAAACATTCCAACGCGACAAATCCGCATTAAAACTTTCACAACAATAAAACATATAAGACATATCTTTAGCATTTGATACATCCCAACGCTCAATACCCAAAAAATCTAGTCTTTTAGAATAATAAAACACATAAGAAAAATCATCAATCAAAGATACATCAATATCTCTTAAAGAAATTCTTTCATTATGCACCAAATTCATTAACTCGTTTTTGTTTTTAGGTCTATACATTTTGTCCTCCTTTTTGTACATTTTAAAAAACAATTGTGAAGTCAATGTAAATTTAAAAATAATTAATGAAAATTTTGAGAATATTAATAACAATTAATTTAAAATTAACTTAATTTAAACAAAAGAAAATAAATAAAAAATATTGATTTAAAATAATGTAACTTTTTGTAAAATATGACAACGATTATCAAAAAATGGGATAAAATAAGAAGTGGTGACCCATACGAGACTCGAACTCGTGTTACCGCCGTGAAAGGGCGATGTCCTAACCGCTAGACGAATGGGCCATTTGCAGTTTAAAGATGAAATTATAACAATTTTTACTTAATAATTATTTAAGGCATTAAAAAACACCTTAAATATCGATTTCTATCCCTACAGGAGCATGATCTGAACCAAAAATATCATCTCTTATGAAGGCATTTTTGAGCTTATCTTTTAAGCCATTAGAAATGAAAAAATAATCAATCCTCCAGCCTACATTTCTTTCTCTTGCTTTCATTCTATAGCTCCACCACGAATACTTTTCTTTAATATCGCCATTGATATGTCTAAAAGTATCTATAAAGCCTAATTTTAACAAATCATCTATCCAAGCGCGCTCAATCGGCAAAAAGCCTGAGGTTTTTTCATTAGCTTTTGGGTGGGTTAAGTCTATCTCACGGTGAGCAGTATTTACATCTCCACATATTATGATTTCTTTACCTTCTTTTAAAAGCTTATCTAAATACACTAAAAAATCATTATAAAATTTCATTTTAAAGTTTAAACGCTCTTCATCTTTTTGACCATTTGGAAAGTAGATATTAAACAAAACTACATTTTTAAAGCTATGTTCTAAAACCCTGCCCTCATCATCATCAAAAAATTCACATTTTTTGACTTCACAATCAAAATTACACAAGCTCATTACACCTGAATATCCTGCTCTTTTAGCACTATTTGAATACATATGTTTAAAAGGATATTCATAAATTCTTTTTGGAAATTTATCCTCGTGTGCTTTGATTTCTTGAAAACCTATAAAATCGATTTCTTCTTTTTCAATCCAATCAAGTGCATTTTTATCACAAATTGCCCTTAGGCCATTTACATTCCATGATAATAATTTCATAAAATACCTTTACTAATCTTCTTTTGTTGCTATTTTATATGTGATTTATTAATTTTATTCAAATAGACTAAGTTTTTATTTTATTCCAAAGGAAAAAAATGCATTTAAAACTTTCATGGACAAAATTTACCTTACTTAATGCGGTTTTCATCATGGCGTTTAATTTCCCATTGTTTGAATTTGTATATGAAAAGATAGATCAAAATACTATGCTTTTTAGTGTGTTTTTTGGAATTTATTTTTTCTTGGTTTTGAGTGTTTTATCTTTGGTATATTTTCCCTACATTAGCAAAATTTTAAGCATATTTTTACTTAGTACTTGTGCTATTTGTAGTTATTTTGTTAGTAATTATGGGGTTTTAATTGATGATCATATGATACAAAATGTTGTTGAAACAGACAATAGAGAATTTTTTTCTTATTTTAATTTTTCCTTTGCTTTGTATATTTTAGCCTTTGTGATTTTTCCTAGTTTGCTTGTGATTTTTACTAAGATTGATTATCAAAGATATTTTTTCAAAAAAAGTGTATTGTTTTTGACTTCTTTGGTATTTTGCTTTGCTTTAGTAGCTCTTAGTTCAAAAACACTTTTGCCTTTTTTAAGATCACACAATATCGTTAGAATGTATAATCTACCTTTTTACCCAATATACTCAAGCATAGAATTTACAAAGAAAAAGCTAGCAGGTAAAAAAGAACTAACTATCATTTCAGATGATGCAAGCTTAAAAGATACCAATACAACTAAACTTATGATTTTAGTCATAGGTGAAACCGCTAGAGCGAGTAATTATTCTTTAGGTGGATATGGTACAAATGATACGAATTTTTATACTAAAAATGAGCCAAATTTAGTGTATTTTAGTGATGTAAGCTCTTGTGGGACTGCTACTGCAAGAAGTTTGCCTTGTATGTTTTCAAGACACAAAAGGGTAAATTTTGAAGATGGATTATATGAAGAAAATGTTTTAGATATCTTGCAAAAGGTTGGAGTGCAAAGTGTTTGGTTTGGTAATAACTCAGGGGGCTGTAAAGGAAATTGCGATCGTATAAAACACAAATTAATTCTAAAAGATTATGATGAGAGCTTACTTGAACTTGTAAAGCAAGAGCTTGAAAATATAAATTCAAACAAAATTATCGTTGTGCATTTACAAGGCTCACATGGGCCAACTTACTACAAACGCTATCCAAATGCATTTAAAAAATTTATGCCAACATGTGATACAAACGAGCTAAATACCTGCTCACACGAACAAATCATCAATACCTATGATAATACTTTACTTTATACAGACTTTATTATAAAAAGCCTTATAGATATGCTTAAGCAAAATCCTACCAAAGAAGCTTCTTTGCTTTATTTATCAGATCATGGGGAAAGTTTGGGTGAAAATGGAATTTATCTTCATGGTATGCCTTATTTAATAGCACCAAAAGATCAAAAACACATACCGATGATATTTTGGAGTAAAGATAGCAAATTAAGCCAAGATTTACAAAGCAAAAAAGACTATAAACTTTCTCAAGATAATCTTTTTTCAAGTTTGCTGGGGTATTTTGGTGTAAATAGCAAAGAATATGAAGCAAATTATGATATATTTAGCAAAAATTTAAAGGAAAATCCTTAATGAAGCCAAAGTATTCTTTATTTAAAAATGCAAGCTATGCCTTTAGTGGAATTAAATTTTTACTCCAAGATGAAATGGCTTTTAGGATAGAATTTGCCATTATTTTACCTTTGATTTTTGCAAGCTTATTTTTACCTGTGAGTTTTTTAGAACATTTTGTGCTTGTATTTGTTTTGGTGCTAATTTTGATCGTAGAAGCGCTAAATTCAGCCATAGAAGCTTGCGTGGATCTTTGCACGAGCGAATTTCACATCTTAGCTAAAAAAGCAAAAGATTGTGCGAGTGCTGGGGTGTTTTTTAGCGTGGTTTTAGCTATAATTACTTGGAGTTTTATTCTTTTTGATTTGGTTAGAGAATGGATGATAAAGTAAAAATACTATGCGCGAAAATCTTTGGTAAAAAACGCTTTGAAATTTTAGAATTTTTAGCCCTTCATGCTAATGAAGATGGCTTTGTCTTTGTCAATATAGAAGAGCTTTCTAAAAGGTTAAACATCAGCAAACCTACCATCATTTCTACTTTTAAATTTTTAGAAGAAAAAGCTTTACTTGAAAAACTTAAAAACGGCTTATATAAACTCAAATAGGAGATAAGATGACACTTAAAAACCCTTTGGATATGCATTTACATTTACGCGATGAAAGTATGCTTGAACTTGTAGCCCCATTTAGTGCAAAAGACTTTAAAGCAGGGGTTATCATGCCAAATTTAATCGCTCCGCTTACTGAAACAAACGCATTAAAAGCTTATAAAGAACGTATTTTAAAAGCATGTAAAAATGAAAATTTTACGCCTTTAATGACTTTATTTTTTAAAGACTATGATGAGCAATTTTTAGAAAAAGCTAAAGATGAGCTTTTTGCTATCAAGCTTTATCCTGCGGGTATCACTACCAACTCAGATAATGGAATTTCAAGCTTTGATATAGAAAAGTTAAAACCTACATTAAATGCTATGAGTGAATTAAACATACCCTTACTTGTACATGGAGAAACAAATGATTTTGTAATGGATAGAGAAGCAAATTTTGCTAAAATCTATGAAAAATTAGCTAAAAACTTTCCAAAATTAAAAATCGTAATGGAGCATATCACCACTAAAGTTTTGTGTGATTTATTAAAAGATTATGAAAATTTATACGCAACTATCACTTTACACCACTTGATGATAACCTTAGATGATGTGGTGGGTGGTAAGATGGATCCGCATTTATTTTGCAAGCCTATTGCAAAACGCTATGAAGACAAAGACGCTTTATGTGAGCTTGCTTTTAGCGGCTATGAAAAGGCTATGTTTGGAAGCGATAGCGCACCTCATCCATTACACACTAAAGAATGCTGTGGGTGTGCGGCTGGAGTATTTAGCGCACCGGTGATTTTACCTATGTTAGCTGAACTTTTTGAAAAACACTCAAATGAAACAAATTTACAAAAATTTATTTCAGATAATGCTTGTAAAATCCATAATCTTAAATTTGAAAAAGATAAAATCATCACTTTAGAAAAACAAGAATGGCAAGTAGCGCAAAAATACGGCGATGTAGTGCCATTTATGGCAGGAAAAACTTTAAATTTCAAGGTTATTTAGCCTTGAAATTTAATTAATAATCAGAAGTTTTATCTTAGCTTCTATAATCTCTTCTACCTCATCTTTTACAAAGCTTTTTAGTTCTTGTTTATTTACATTAACACCATTCATACTCAAATGCCACAAAGCATTTTCTATCGCACTTTCTTTATCTCTTTTTACCACTCTAGTTTCATTAAAAACTTCACTTTCATAAGGGATATTTTGCGCATTTAAAAAACCTTGCAAATCCTCTTCATAAAAACCTTTAAAATGCGTGTTAAAACGCTCAAATATAGGATCTAAAAAGCTACTTTTACGCCTACTTGCCCAGCCTAAATACACCTTTTTAGAAGCTAAGTTTAAAAAAGCTTTATAGTCTTTTTCATTTTGCAAAGCAGGCGACATACTTAAAAAGGCTAAGTCAAATTTTGTGTTATTGTTTTTATAAAAGTTTTCAAAGTCTAAATTTAAAATTTTTACATTTGATATGGCATGAGTTTTTGCATCTTCTTGTAAAATTTCAAGCATAGCACTAGAGCTATCTATACCCAAAACACTTTTTGCTTTTTGCGCTAAATGTAAAGTCCAAACACCACTCCCACAGCCTATATCTACCACGCTTTTATCTTGTAAAGATCTAAGTTTTGCGAAAGTAGCTTTTTGAATTTCGTTTAAATTAGGATTATACCTTGCATAGCTTTTTGCTTTTTTATTCCATAAATTCATCTTCACTCCTTATTTTTTCTAATATAGTATAATATTTTTTTGTTTTTAGAAAGGAAAATTATGCGTGTATTGTTTTTGTGTTTGATTTCATTTTTAAGTATATATGCCAAAGATTTGGTAAGTGTTAGTATAGCCCCGCAAGCTTACTTTGTAAAGCAAATTGCTAAAGACACTCTAGATGTTAATATAGTCATACCACCTAATGCAAATGAACATACTTTCGAATTTAAACCAAGTGGTATTTTAAAACTTGAAAAAAGCGATATTTACTTCACAGCAAATTTAGAATTTGAAAAAATTTGGATTTTAAAACTTAAAGATAATCTCAAAAATACCAAAATCATCTCTACTCAAAATGGCATTGATTTTATACCTTTACAAGAGCATGCTCACGAAGGACACCATCATCATGGAGATGACCCTCACACATGGCTTGATCCACTTTTAGCAAAAACTCATGCTAAAAATATCACCCTAGCACTTATAGAACAATACCCACAAAATAAAGCATTTTATGAGCAAAATTTAGAAAATTTCTTAAAAGAAATGGATGCATTAAATTTACAAATACAAGCTTTATTTAAAAATGTAAAAAACAAGCATTTTCTAGTTTATCATCCATCTTGGGGGTATTTTGCAAAAAGATATCATCTAAGTCAAATTCCTGTTGAAATAGAAGGAAAAGAACCTAAACCAAAAGACTTATCCAAGCTTGCAAAACTCATACAAAAAGAGCAAATAAAAGCTATTTTTGTACCTAAAGGAGCTAATAACAATACTATTAAAGCTATGGCGAGTAATTATAATCTTAAAATCATAGAACTTGATCATTTGCCAAATGATTATAAAAATGAACTTTTAAATGATGTAAAAAATATAGTAAGCGCTTTACAATGATAAAAATCAATATTAAAAATTTAAACTTTTCATATAATCAAGATGAGGTTTTAAAAAATATTAACCTAAACTATGAAAGCAAAGACTTTTTAGCCATAGTAGGGCCAAATGGTGGGGGTAAATCTACACTTTTAAAACTCATACTAGGCTTGCTAAATAGCCATAAAAACATAAACTTTGAGGGATTGAGCTTAAAAGATATAGGCTATGTCCCACAAAATACTTTAGCTAATCCAAACTTTCCAGTACGCGTGCTAGAAGTGGTGATGATGGGAAGGGTGGATAAAAAATTCTTTGGTTTTTACACCAAAAAAGATCAAGAGCAAGCCTTGCTAGCCTTAGAAAAAGTAGGTATGAGAAATTTTTGGGATAAAAAAATCAATGAACTAAGCGGAGGTCAAAGACAAAGAGTTTATATAGCAAGAGCCCTAGCAAGTGAATGCAAACTTTTAATCCTTGATGAGCCTACTGCAAGCATAGACACCAAAGGCTCGGTGCAGATTTTTGAGCTTTTGAAAAAATTACACGAAAGTGGGGTTGGTGTGATAGTAATATGCCATGATTTAAATGTAAGCTTAGCTTATGCAAATAAAATCGCATATTTAAACAAAGAATTATTCTTACATGAAAACACCCCTGAAAAAAAGGCACATTTACTAGCGCATTTAAGCCAAAATCACACTCATTTTTGTGATGTGGAGCTTAGCTTGGAGCAGTGCTGCTGTGAAGGAAAAAACCATGCTTGAACTTTTATCTAGCTCTTTTATACAAAATGCTTTTTTAGCTGCATTTTTAACTAGCATTGCTTGTGGGATTATGGGAACTTTGATCATGATCAACCGCTTAAGCTCTATGGCAGGAGGCATTACGCATGGGGCTTTTGGGGGTATAGGTATAGCATTTTATTTTGGTTTGCCAGTACTTGTTAGCACGAGCTTATTTACTCTTTTTTTAGCCTTGCTTGTGGCATTTTTAGTGCAAAAATATCCTTTTAGAAGTGACAATATAGTCGGTGTTATATGGGCTTTTGGAATGGCTGTTGGTATCATACTCATAGACTTAACCCCTGGGTATAATGGTGATTTAATGGGGTATTTGTTTGGTAGTATTTTGTCTGTACCTACGCAAGATATAGTTTTATTTGCAGCGATTGATGTGATTTTTATCATTTTAGTATTGCTTTTTTATCGTCAATTTGAAATTCTAAGCTTTGATAAAGAATTTGCAAGCTTAAGAGGGGTTAAAACTAATCTTTTTCATTATCTTTTAATCGCAATGATGGCTTTTTGTATCGTTATAAGTATCAAAGTAGTAGGGCTTATACTTGTGATAGCTTTACTTAGCATACCTGCATTTATCGCCGAGAGTTTTTCTAAAAAGCTTGGTCAAATGATGATTATCTCTACGCTTTTGAGCATAAGTTTTTGTGTGATAGGGCTTTTTGTGAGTTTTTATTATAATCTTGCAAGCGGAGCTTGTATCATAGCTAGCGCTTGTATAGCTTTTGTGTTTTATCTTTGTTTTAGTGCTTTTTTAAAGAAAAGTTGAAATTTACTTTTACTTTAAAATGCTATTTTCATGCGCTCTTAAAAAACTAGCAAATTTTGGCTTGCCATTTTTGGTTAAGCCATTGTGTTTAAAAGTGATGATAGCACCAACTGGCGGAGGGTTTAAGCGATCGCTTTCTTTAAAACCTGAACCTATCTTAAAACTTACTTTTTTACCCTCAATCACTGCTTCACAAAGTAAAGATCCCATTTTACCTTCAAATTTTCCTTTACCTTCTAAATGCTTTTTCACAACACATTCTGTATCATCAAAAGGTTTTAGTTTGTAAGCATTGTTTGATCTTTTCTTTTCATAAGGTGCGTTGTTTAATCTTATGATCACACCCTCGCCTTTATGCGAAATGATATCTTGGTAAAACTGCTTTAAATGATTTTTATCTTTAATGCGAATTTGTGGGATGATTTTTATAAAATCATTTGGATTTTTAGCTAAACACTTTTTTAAAACTTCTAATCTTGCTTCTAAAGTACAAGGATCAAGTTTAAATTCCTCACAGGCATTTGGCACATCAAAGACATTATAACTTACTTTTTGCCAAAGTTTTTCATCGGGATTTTCTTGGCGTATTAAAGATGAAATTTCTTCAAAAGAAGCTCTTTTTATCCAAAGTTCTCCATCTAATTCAAATTTAGGAAAGTTTTTTGTGAAAAATGAAGGAAGTTTTATAGTATTTCCTGCTCTTGTTTGCATAGACTTACCACTCCAAAGACCTCTTACGCCATCGAGTTTTTCGCTCATGAGATAATGGCTTAAATTTATATCTTTAAATGATTTTTCATCATAAACTTTAAAAAGCAAAATATCTTTTGCAAAAAGAGGATTTAAAAAGAGAGTAAAGAGAAAAACAAGGCTTATAAAAAGCCTTGCAGTAAGATTAAAGTGCTTTTTTAGCAGCATCTGCTATTTTAGCAAAAGCAGCTGCGTCATTCATCGCTAAATCAGCTAAGATTTTTCTATCAAGCTCAATGCCTGCTTTTTTAAGACCATTTATAAATCTTGAATAACTAATATCATTTAGTCTGCAAGCTGCATTGATACGTACTATCCAAAGACGACGGAAATCACGTTTTTTGCGGCGTCTATCACGATACGCATAAACCAAACTTCTTTCTAATTGTTCTTTAGCTTTTCTAAAGTGTTTGCGGCGACCACTATAAAAACCACGCGCAAGTTTTAAAACTTTTTTATGTCTGCGGCGTCTTACAACACCTGTTTTTACTCTTGCCATATTTATCCTTTCACAAATTGGCGTTCGTTAAACGAATCTTGCCCTTTAAAATAAGGGGAGTTTGAATGACTTTCGTCAAAAACTAAATTTAAGCGAGCTTAAATTCCTAACATTTTTTCAACCGCTTTAACATTGGTTGAGTGAACATACTTAGAAGTGCGAAGATCACGCATTCTTTTAGCAGGTTTTTTAGTCAAAATGTGGCTTCTATAAGCAGCGCCTCTTTTGATTTTATTTTTACCTACTTTGAAGCGTTTAACAGCACTTTTAACGCTTTTCATTTTTGGCATGTGTATCCTTTGGATCAATTTTTTCATAAAAGAAAGCTATCATTTTACTACAACTATGCTTTAGAAAAATTAAATTTTTATATGACACAACCTGTCACAAGGGTTAAATATAATTTATTCAATATTTCACAAATAAGGAGAAAAAATGCTACCTTTAATATTAGGTGGAGTAGCTTTAGCTGCAACTGGATATGGCATAAAAAAATGGTACGATAAAGCTAAAGAGAATGATGTTTTCAAAAACAACAATAAAAGTTTTAGCATGCAAGATAATAAAAAAACATACACTGCAAGTGATTTTTACAAACCTAACTCAGTATTCAACGAAAAGCAAGATACTCTAAACAATAACAAATCAAAAGAAGATGAAGAAATAGCTATGAAAATGGAAGCTGTGTTTGGAAAGCAATTTTAGTAATATACACTAAAGACTATCTATCATAGCAACAAATAATCACATTAAAAGGAGTTGTAAATGGCGGTTGTAATTGGCATTATAGTCATGATAGCTACTGCTATATGGGCTATTGTCTGCGGAGCCTTTTGGGCTTTATTTATATTTGTAGTGTGGTGTGTTATTTTACCAAGTTTATTTTTTATAGAAAAATACGGACTTATAAATGTAGTGGTTTCTTACGTGCTAATTTTAGCTGGTGTAATGATACTTACAAGGATAATCAAAAGTAAACAATACTAAAAAACCTTGACAATACGGGGAGGGGTATTGATATAATTGACATAAAAAATAATAAGGAGGGTTAAATAATATTAAAACATAATTTTCCTTGCACTTCATGTGGAGCATGCTGTAAAAATATTAATGGCATTGAAGAGTTGAAACACTTTAATACAAATGGTGTTTGCATTAATTTACAAGAAGATAACTCTTGTAAAATTTACAACGAAAGACCCTTAGTATGCAGAGTGGAAGATTTTTACAATAAATATTTTAAAGCCACTATGAGCAAAAAGGATTTTTATAACGAAAATATAAAAATATGTAATTTATTGCAAGATAAATTGAAGCTAGATAAAAAATACAAAATAAATTTAATAACAAAGGAGATTTAAAATGGCAGTTCCATTTATTTTAGGCGGAATAGCTTTAGCAACGGGTATATTTGGTGCTAAAAAAGCATACGATGGTTATCAAGATAAGTGTGCAGCAGAAGAGTTAGATAATAATGCTAAAGCTATTTTTAATTATGCAAAAGAAAATTTAGATGTAGCTAGAAAAAATGCTGAACAAGCTTTGGAAAATTTAGGGCATGCAAAGCTACATATTCATCAAAATTCTTTCAAAGAGTTTATTGATATTTTTTCTAAACTTAAAAATGTAGAAAGTAGTGATTTTTCTAAAGATGATTTAAAATTTAATATTAATGAATTTATAGAATTTACCAAAGAAAGTGTAATTGACTTTACAAAATTAGCAGCAGGTGGGATAGCATCTCTTGGTGCTGGGGCTTTAGCTGGTCTTGGAGCTTATGGTAGTGTTGGATTACTTGCAAGCGCTTCTACTGGAACTTTGATTTCTACACTAAGTGGCGCAGCAGCTACTAATGCTACTTTAGCATGGCTTGGAGGAGGTAGCCTAGCTGCAGGTGGATTTGGAATGGCTGGTGGAATGGCTGTTTTAGGTGGTATAGTAGCTGCACCTGTTTTAGCAGTTGGAGGATTTTTATATTCTAAAGTTGGAGAGCAAGCTTTGGACGAAGCAAAAAGTAACCTACATAAAGCAAAAGCAGCAGCAAGTGAAATGGATACTGCAAGAATTGCTACAACAGCAATCGGTTCTATTGTAAATGAATCTCTTATAGCTATACAAAATTTAGATGGAATTTTAATTAAAGAATTACAAACTTTTAAATTAATGATTATAAGAGAAAATGATTATTCTAAATTTACTAATGGTGAAAAAGCATATACTCAATTTATTGTCAATTTAGTAAAAGCAATTAGTGGTATCTGCAAAGTAAATGTACTGACTGAAGATGGCATAGTAAATAAAGAATTTAAAAAAGCTGTCCAAATAGCACAAAATTTAAATAAAGAAATACAAACTATTTAAAAGCGGAATTTCCGCTTTTAAAATAAGGGAGACATCATGAACACTGTATCATTATTTGATGAATTACTAGAAGAACTAGGGACACAAAGTTTAGCAAGATTACCCATCAATATATTTAATGTCAACTCATATGAAGCCTATATGGAAAGTGCAAAACTTACAACAAATATGCAAAAAGCTACGCAACAACATGGCAACAACCCAAATGGTTTTGGTCAATTTTATGAAACACTAGAAGTTGGTAAAGAAAACATCAGCAACGCATATAATAAAAATAAAAATAGAAGCTTCACAACAGATGAGCTTGCCGAAATAAGCAAAGTCTTCAAAGGGAAAAATATTGATCTATACAAAAAAGAGACAATTTTGGCAAATTATAGCGATGAAGAAATTAAAAATTTGACAAACAATGTCAATCTAGACAACTTAACCAAAACAAATCATACTATAGTAGATACCGTAACTTTAAACGAAAAAGGCGAAATAGCTAAAACAGAACAATTAAAAGCTGTTAATGATAGTATATTTGGAAAAGAATATAATAAATATTTTGAAGCGATTAAAAATGGAAATTTAGACTATATTAAAACTGATAAAGAAACTTACGAAAGGGCGCAAAAAGAGATAGAAAAATTAGAAAGCGCTATAGAAAAAGCGCCTGAAGAAAAAAAATCAACTTTAGAAAAAAAACTTCAAGAATATAAAAGCAAATTTTCTTTTCTTACTCAAGGTAGTGAAAGAGAAAAAGCTGGCTATACACAAGAAGAAAGCAAAGATAAAACTATTACTATCAAAAAAAGTGATGATATATTTAGCAAAAAACATGAAGATGATTTTAATAAAATTAAAAATGGAGAAATAGATTATATTGTAGTCAATAAAAAAATATACGAAAATGCACAAAAAGAGATAGAAAAATTAGAAAGCACTATAGAAAAAGCATCCGAAGAAGAAAAAGAGTCTTTAAAAAAAGAACTTGAGACAAAGAAAGAGATTTTTAATCATTTAAAGAAAAACGAACCTACAAACCATACAGACAAAGATAAGGCCTTAAAAGAAGTATATATTATTCAAGCAAAACAAGCTGCTATAAATGTTTTTCAAACTGGAGCTAGTGATGCTGGTGTTGTTGTTCTTAGTACATTTGCAAGCGGTGTTATAGCTGAACTTAAAAGCGAATTTATAAAAAAAGAACATGAGGATTTTGAAGTAAGATTTAAGCGCTTGTTATCAAGAGTAATTGAAAGCGGGAAAGATGCTTTTATAAGAGGAGCTAGCTATGGTATTATAGATGTTATTGTTGGAATTGCTTCGCAATATTTTAAAAGAATTGGTGGGCACTTAAAAGCTTTGTGGAAAAATTTAAGAAGTAGTTTAAAATCTATATGGAATGCAATATATGCTTATATAACTGGTAAAATTAAAAGTTTTGATGAACTTATAAAAGTGATATTAAAATCTTTGTTTTCAGCTATCATGACTATATTTGCAATTGCCTTAGAAGAACAAATTTGTCAAGCATTAGGTGGAAGTCAATTAGCTCAAATTTTATCCATAGGAATATCCATTTTCATTTGTTCATTAGCTGTGGTTTTATTTTCTAAAACTGTTGAAATAACAATAAATAGCTTTGTTGCAATTTTTGCTAAGGCGAATTTAGCTAAAGCAAGAAGAGAAGAAGTTGAAATGGTTTTTGATAAAATCATGCCTAAAATGATAGAAAACCAAGAATCTTTGGAAATTTTCATAGATGATTATATGCGTGATTTAAAAAATACTAGCAATATGAGTTTTCAAGAATTACAAACCGCCTTAAATAACAGTAACTATACACAAGCAAATCAATCTATTATAAACCTTGCAGAAAAATTTGGTGTTGATGATTTATTTAAAACACGAAAAGAATTTGATGATTTTATGTTTAGCAATGAAAATTTAAAAATATAAAAGGAATAAAATGGGATTTTTAGATACTTTAAAATCTATAGCAATTAGTGCAAAATGTGGAATTGGGTGGCACGGAGGAACTTACAGCAATGAAGAAGGAAAACCTCAATGCTATCTTTCAAAAACATGCCCTGACTGTAATGAATATATCAGTAAATACAATCACAACTTTGCAGAAAGAGTTATAACAGATCCGTACTCTTGCAGAGGTTATGAAGAATGTATTTATTGTCAGCACAGAGAATTTGGAACATATCACAAATTTGAAAAAGTAAGAAAAAATGAAAGATGTCAGATAATAGAAAAATGCTCTCAATGTGGAAAAGAGCGTTTGGGCGATATACAGCATTCTTGGGTACAAATTCCTTTTACAAATAAAGATGCCTCTATTAATGGAAAAAGAAAATGTAGAGATTGCGGATATATTGAACAATAAACCATGCTAAACAAACTACCTCAACTTTTTTCATTGCTTTTTAGCTATAAATCAAACATCTTTGATATCATCTCAAAGCCAAAGCAAGCTTATACTTACACTAAGTTTGCTTTAGAGCTAAAAGAGCTTTATGAAAAAGAAAATGACAAAACAGAAGCTGCTTTTATCATCCTAGACAGAGTGCTTAAATTTAAAAAAGAAAATCCTGATGATTTTAATGATTTTTTAAAGCTTATTCAAAAGCTTTTAACTACCTATGAAAATGATCCAAAAACAATCAAACAAAACATCAAAGATTTGCTAAAATAAGCAAAAATAAAAAAAGGTTTTTGCATGGATAAAGACAAGCTTTCTACGCGTTTAGTTTCTATACTGCAGTGTTTAAACAATGGCGAACGTTTTAGCTTAGAAGAGCTTGCGCAAGAATTTAATGTCAGCATTCGCACCATACAAAGAGACTTGCATGATCGCCTTGCTTTTATCCCTATAAAAAAAGAAAATGGAAAATACTTTTTAGAAGGCTATGTTTTAGGAAAATTAAGCTTTAAAGATATACAAAATTTTGCTATTTTAAGCGGTATAGGTAGGCTTTATCCTAGTTTAGATAAAGAGTTTTTAAACGACTTGCTTAATGAAAAAATCAATAAAGCCTTTTTAGTCAAAACCAAAAGCTATGAAACACTTGATAGAGAAGTTTTTGAGGAACTAAGCGCAGCTATCATAGCAAAATACCCCATTAATTTTTACTACAAAGAAAAACACAGAAAAGCTAATCCATACAAACTCATCAATATTGACCACATATGGTATCTTTTAGCAGATGAAAACGATACTTTAAAAACCTTTACTTTTTCTAAAATCACACAACTAAGAGTGAAAAAGAAAGAATTTTTTACCCCAAAAGAAGAGTTTTTAAAACAAATTCAAAAAGATCAAAGTAACTGGATTAGCAAAGAAAGTAAAGAAGCTATTTTAAAACTTGATAAAAAAGCCAAAGAATATTTTTTAAGAAAAAATGCCCTTACTAAATACGAATTTATAGATGAGGATGAGAATTTCATTTATATCAAGGCATTTTATACTTATGATGATGAGCTTTTAAATTTAATAAGATATTGGATACCATATATTAAAATAAACAAACCTATTGCTTTAAAAGAAAAGCTTTTTAAGCAATTAAACGCATACATGCAAGATTAGCGTTTTTTTAATACATAGAGTTGTTCTTGTATATGCATAGAACGTTTAGAAAGGTTTCTACTGGCTCTAAAGGCATTATACTTTTGCTCAAGCACAAAACATTCTCCAAGACTTTGAAGTCTTTTTGTGAAATTTTCTTTTTTTACAAAACCCTCGCAATTATAAGAAAGCAATACAATCTTAGCTTTTAAATCATTTATCAAATCAAACAAAGCATCTTCAGCTTTTTTTTCTTTGTTAAAAGCACTGCGGTTCCAGTCTTTTGGTATGCCAGAAACCTTTGAAATTTCCTTTGGCTTTTTATAATTAGCGATTAAATTTAACATAAAATAATTTGACCCATAAGGGTGTTGATTATAAGGTGGGTCTAAATACGCTACATCAAAGCTATCAAGCTCTTTAGCTAAAATATTTGCATCTTTTTGAAAAACCTCATACTCACAAGTAAAATTTGAAAAAATAGGCATTTTTAAAGCTATATCACCCTTTATACGACTAAGCGCATTTGCTCCATTTCCTCCAAATTTTCCCACTCCATTTTTATCTTTATAAAAGCCTTTAAAAACCCCACTTGTGTTTGCATGCACACTTGCTTCATAGATAAGCGGTGCGATGAAGTATTTTTGTATATTACTTGGCAAGCTTGAAATTTTTTCTCGCATAGAGTCTAAATACATAGCGTTTTTAAGCGTGTAAAAAACTCTTTCATTCTTTTGGATATACTCATCATCATTTGGTGCATAAAGCTTGCTTATAAAGCCTTTTTTGAGTTTTAAATCAGAAATTAAAAAATCATAATATTTTTGTAATTCTTGTAAAAATTGTGCGTTTTGATTGCTTAAATAACACTCATTAATGATTTTAGAATAATCTTCCAAATCATTTGCCATGATAAAACTCGCATAAGGCCTCACAAAACGCGAAACTACCCCAGAGCCACTAAATACATCACAAAAACTAAATTTGTCTTTTTTAAGCTCATTTTGTGCGAATTTAAAGCCTTGATTTAAAAACTCAAGCAAAGATCTTTTATTGCCAAGATAAGTTATGATTTGTTCTTTTAAAAATTGTGGATTTTCTTCTAGCATAAGTTTAAAATACAAGCCTTAAAAAGGCTTGTGATTATTTTTTCTTTTTAGGAGTTACTAGCATATTTACATAGCGTCCTTCGAGTAAAGGCTCTTTGTCTCTATCTGCTATATCTTCGACCATTTGCCAAATTTTTTCAAGCAACGCCACCCCTGCTTCAGGAGAGCCCATCTCGCGACCTTTTAAAAACACTCTAAATTTAACATGCTTGCCTTGCTCTAAAAACTCACTTGCATGTTTGACCTTATAATTAATGTCATTTTGAGCAATTTTCACAGAAAGTTTGATTTCTTTTATATCAATAACTTTTTGTTTTTTCTTTGCTTCTTTTTGTTTCTTTTCTTGTTGATAACGGAATTTTCCATAATCCATTATCTTACATACAGGTGGTTTGGCTTCAGGGGCTATCATCACCAAATCAAGCCCTAGTCTATTTGCTATATCTAGTGCTTCATCACTACTAATAATGCCATAAACCTTGCCATCATCACCTATACATCTGATCTCATCTGCTTGAATTTCTTCATTTAGCAATACTTCTTTTTCTTTACTCAAAAGCGTACCTCACTTAATTTCTCCTTTGTTAGGGTTATAAATTCATCTAAAGTCATTGTTTTTTGTTCTTTTGCTCTTCTATCTCTTAAAGCCACACTTTTGCTTGCTACTTCTTCATCACCTAAAACAAGTATCATAGGCACATGTGCTTTTTCAGCGGTGCGGATTTTTTTATTTAAGCTTTCATTTTTATTATACACTTCACTATCAATGCCAAGTTCTAAAAGTTTTCTTGCTATTTCTTTTGCATAATCATGATGATTTTGTGAAATAGGCACTATAGCTACTTGAGTTGGTGCTATGAAAAATGGCAACTCACCCGCACAATGCTCTACTAAAATTCCTATAAATCTTTCAAAAGAACCCAAAATAGCACGGTGAAGCATTACAGGTTGTTTTTTCTCATTATCTGCGTCTGTGTATTCGAGTTTAAAACGACTTGGTAAGTTAAAATCCACTTGTATAGTTCCACACTGCCATTTTCTTTTTAGCGCATCAGTGATTTTGATATCTATTTTTGGACCATAGAAAGCTCCGCCGCCCTCATCAATGCCATATTTTAAACCTTGTTCATCTAAAGCTTCTTTTAAAGCCTTTGTAGCTATATCCCAAATTTCATCATCACCTATTGCTTTTGCTGGGCGTGTTGAAATTTCCATTTCATAATCAAATTCAAAAGCCTTCATCAAAGTATCAACAAAACTTAAAATTTCTAAAACTTGTTCTTTTATCTGACTTGGCATACAAAAAATATGCGCATCATCTTGGGTAAATTCTCTTACCCTAAAAAGCCCGTGCAAAACTCCACTTTTTTCATGGCGGTGCACCACGCCGTATTCAAAAAATTTCAAAGGCAAATCACGATAGCTTCTAACATCACTTTGATAAATTTTAATATGCCCTACACAATTCATCGGCTTAATGCCATATTCTTGCTCATCAATTTGCGTAAAATACATATTTTCTTTATAGTTTGCATAATGCCCACTAATTTTCCACGCATCAGCTTTTAAAAGCTCAGGCCCACGCACAGGCTCATAACCTCTTAATCTATGTGCTTTATATAATAAATGTTCTAATTTACTTCTTAATTTTGCACCATTGCTAAGCCATATAGGAAGCCCACCGCCTATTTCATCATCAAAGGCAAAAAGCTTCATTTCATTACCAAGTTTTCTATGATCTCTTTTTTTAGCTTCTTCAATGATTTTTAAGTATTCATTTAAACTTTCTTTATCTGCAAAAGCAGTACCATAAATTCTTGTGAGCATTTCTCTTTTTTCATCACCACCCAAATACGCTCCCGCTACACGAGTAAGCTTGAAAAATCTTAAATATCTAGTATTTGGTACATGAGGCCCACGGCATAAATCTTCAAATTCGCCTTGCTTATAAATACTTACTTTTCCATCAGGAATTCTTAGTAAAACTTCTTGTTTTAAATCATCATTAGCAAATTTTTCTTTAACCTCAGTCTTTGAGAGTTCGTATTTTGTGATGTCTAGCTTTGCTTCAGCTAGTTCTTTCATTTTCTTTTCGATTTTGCTTAAATCTTCTTCTGGAATCTTGCTATCAACTCTAAAATCATAATAAAATCCATCTTCTATCACAGGCCCTACGAAAAATTTAGCCTCTGGATATAAACTTTTAATCGCTTGAGCCATTAAATGTGCACAAGAGTGGCGGATAACTTCTAAACTTTCTTTAGAGTTATCAAAATAAATCGGAGTTAAATTTGTATCATTGTTAAAACTTTGAGTATCTACCAAAGTTTCATTATTCGCATATGCAATTATATCTTTTGTCATTTCTACCCTTAACACTCACTAACCTTGTGAGCTTAAATTAAAATATAAGACTAATTTTAGCTATGAAAAACTTAAACTTTTTTTAAATAAAGGATATTTTTATATTTCAAACACCCGTTCTTGATATATCTAAAGCACCACTCATAAAAAGGTATAAAAATACAAAACCTAAAATTATCCTATAAATTCCAAAAGGTATGAAGTTTATCTTGCTGATTAATTTTAAAAATATTTTAATTACCACAAAAGCCACTATAAAAGCTGTTACAAAACCTATGGCTAAAGGAATGAAATTATTCATATTGCTTAGAACTTGTGGTTCTTTATAAATGCTATAAGCTGTTGCGATAATCATAGTAGGAATTGCAAGCAAAAATGAAAATTCAGAAGCCACTTTGCGATCAAGCCCAAGCAATAAGCCACCTATGATACTTGCTCCACTTCTTGAAGTACCTGGTATGATAGCAAGAGCTTGGGTTAAACCTATCAAAAAAGCTTGTTTATAACCTACCTCATCTAAAGAGTGGATTGTGTAGTCTTTTTTTCTATGTTTAAGTTCTATAATGATAAAAATAATCCCACCAATGATTAACATAGTAGCCACGGTATAGCCATTAAATATTTCTTTTAAAAACTTATATGCTATAAAACCCACTCCACCTGCAGGCAAAAAGCCCACAGCAAGTTTTAACCAAATATCAAGTTTTTGAGTTAGTTTATCTTTGAAAATAAAAATCACCGCTAGTATAGAACCAAGCTGAATGATGATGAAAAAACTTCTCCAAAAATCATCTATATTTAAACCTAAAATTTCAGCACCTAAAATCATATGCCCTGTAGATGAAACAGGTAAAAATTCTGTCAAACCTTCGATAATCCCTAAAATCAAAGCATAATAATAATCTAAATTCATTTTTTAAGTACTCTTCTTGCAAAAATTAGCATAATCGCTACAAAAACTACAAAACCTATAATCCCATCATCTTTAAATGAAGTTGCAATAGCAAGCGGATCTTCAGCCCCACCTCTACTAATAGAAAGCACAGTTAAACCAGCTATTAACACTCCAAACAAACTCTCACCTACTATCAAACCAGAGGCAAATAAGGTTCCTTTTTGCTCATGCTCTTGAATGAGTTCTTTTTTATGTGCATTTTTAGCATATCTTTGCTCTAAACGCTTTTTGATTAAATATGCCAATAAGCCACCTACAAATAAAGGCATGTTAACAGCAGGTGGTAAATATATACCTATACCCACAGCTAAAGGCGGTAAAGACATATTTTTCTTTCTTAATAAACGATCGACGATAATTATACCAACGCCCACAAAAGCTCCCGCTATAATATAACTCCAATCGATATTAGCGTTAAAAATGCCTTGTGCTATAGTGCTCATTAAATTTGCTTGCGGTGCAGCAAGCGCATTTGCCTCATCCATTCCTTCTCTTGGCATTGCACCCACAAAACCATAAGCTTGATATAATAAATTTAATACAGGAGCGATAGCCAAAGCTCCAAATACACAACCTATAATCAAAGAAATTTGTTGTTTCCAAGGAGTTGCACCCACTAAATAGCCAGTTTTTAAATCTTGTAAATTATCATTAGAAATAGCAGCAGTTGCTAAAATAACACTAGTAGTGAATATAGCAAAAGCAATAGCAAATTTAGACATCAAAGGATCGCTAAATAAATCTACTTGATAACCCAAAAGTAAAATAATCAAAGAAGAAATCATAATCCCAATAAGTCCTATACCCGAAATAGGAGAAGATGATGAACCCACCAAACCTGCCATATATCCACAAGCAGAAGCTACAAAAAAGCCTATAAAAATAGCTACTAAAGTTCCCACTAAAGCAAAAAGAATTTGATAACCACTTGCTAAATTTGAATCAGCCACAAAAGCATAAAATGAAATAAACAAACCTATACACATAAGTACAAATAAACCTAGCATAGCTTTTAAAGATAAATCCATATCTTTAGGATCTTGTGAGAGGTTTAATGAGGTTTTTTTAAGCATATTTTTCATGCCATCATATACAGGCTTTGCAAGCTCTATTAAAGTCCATAATGCTGCTATAGCAATAGCTCCTGTACCTATTAAACGCACCTTTTGAGCCCAAATTTGATTAGCTATATCAAGTGCACTTAAACTCGCATCAAAACTTTCTTTAGCAGAAAAATATGGTACAAAAACCATCCAAGCAAGTACCATACCCACAAGCAATGCAACACCTCCGGCTATACCTACTAAGTATCCAGCACCCAAAAGTGCCACTGAATAGCCCATAGAAAAGCCAAAAGTCATTTTTTGCCAAATAAATGCAAAACTACTTCCACTTGAAAGTAGTTTAAAACCACTTGAAAAAAGACTTATCACAGAAGCAAGAGCCACACCAAGTGTAATTTCTTTTAAGCCTACTTTTCCTTTTTTATCAGCTTGATCTTTATTAGCTACTTTTAAAATTTCAGCAGCAGCTCTTCCTTCAGGATAAGCTAATTTACTCTCTACCACCATAGCTCTACGCAAAGGTATAGTAAAAAGCACGCCCAATCCACCTCCACAAAGACAAAGCATAAAAGTAAGCCAAAGTGGAAATTCAAACCAATATCCACACATAAAAAGACCTGGTATAACAAAAATCACAGCCGAAAGCGTACCTGCGGCTGAAACTTGAGTTTGAACCATATTATTTTCTAAAATATTAGAGTCTTTAAAGATTTTTAAAACAGCCATTGCAATCACAACAGCAGGAATAGAAGTAGAAAAAGTAAGACCAACTTTAAGCCCCAAATATACATTTGAGGCGGTAAAAATAATCGTTAAAATACTTCCTAGTATTATACCCCTAAGCGTAAGCTCCGGTAGTGAGTTTTTTGTATGCATTTTGTTTCTCCATTTTTATTGACAACCTTCACATTCTATAGTTCTATCAACTACATCATCATTTACTTTTTGACTATCAGGGCTTTCGCTTCTTAGATAATAAGTTGATTTAACACCTAATTCCCAAGCAAGTTGATAAATTTCATTTAAATATCCACCGCTTGCTTTATCTAAAGAAACAAAGATATTTAATGATTGACCTTGATCAATCCATTTACCACGAATCGCTGCTGCTTTTACTAAGATTTTTTGATCAAGCTCATAAGCAGGGGTATAATACTGCCAAGTATTAGCACTTAAATTTGGTACTACAGTTGGTATCATACCGCTTAAGTTTTGCTCAAACCATTTTCTTTTATATACAGGCTCAATTGTTTGAGTAGTACCCACTAAAATAGAAATAGAAGAAGTTGGCGCTATAGCCATTAAATAACCATTTCTTATGCCATCTCTTTTTAGTTTTTCTCTTAATTTTTCCCAATCACACTCGCTTTGATCAAACAAACCTTCACTTGCGGTAAGTTTTTTAGCATTTTCATTTGCTACATCAATTGGCACTATACCTTTACTCCAGTTTGATCCTTCAAAGTCAGGATAACTTCCTTTTTCTAAAGCTAAATTTGAGCTAGCTAAAATCGCCTCATAGCTAATCATCTCCATAATACGATCAATTTTTTCAAAATGTTCATTAGAACCCCAATAAATTTGAGCTTCAGCCACCATTTGCGCTTCGCCCATTACACCAAGTCCTATAGCACGTGATTTTAGGTTGGTATTTTTAACCTTTACATGGGGATAAAAATTTAAATCAATCACATTATCAAGCATTCTTATCGCTGTTGGCACTACTCTTTGAATGTCTTCTTTAGTATTGATTTTACTTAAGTTTATACTTGCAAGATTACAAACTGCGGTTTTTCCTTCGTTTTTGTATTTTTCTACTATATAGACTTTTTTACCATTAATACTATCTAAAGTAGAAACTTTCTTAGCAAGTTTTTTATATCCTCCATCTATTGTAAGCTCTTCATCCTCATCTAAATGAAGCTCTGTTTTATCATCAAATACGATTTTGATTTGATAATAATTTGGATCTGTATTTTGAAAAATTTCTGTACATAAATTTGAACTTCTTATAATTCCTGCGTGGGAATTTGGATTTGTTTTGTTTGCACTATCTTTAAAACATAAAAATGGCATACCTGTTTCAAAATAAGATAAAAGTATTTTTTTCCAAAGCTCTTTTGCATCTATAATTTCTTTAGCTATGCTTTCATCTTTTTCAAATTCTTCGTATTTTTTCTCAAATTCTTCACCGTATAAATCGCATAAACTTGCTGTATCAGCAGGATCAAAAAGCGTCCATTTGCCATTTGCTCTTACTCTTTTCATAAATAAATCATTAATCCACAAAGCAGGGAAAAGCTCATGTGCCCTTCTTCTTTCTTCACCTGAATTTTTACGCAAGTCTAAAAAGTCATTAATATCCATATGCCAAGGTTCAATATAAACCGCAATTGCACCTTTTCTAGTACCAAGTTGATCAACAGCTACTGCTATATCGTTGGTGATTTTTAAAAATGGTATGATCCCACCTGCTGCATTTTTATGCCCATCTATGCTTCCACCCATAGCGCGCACCTTAGACCAATCCCAGCCTATACCACCGCCAAATTTAGATAAAAGCGCCATTTCTTGATAAGAATCAAAAATTCCTTCTATATTATCAGGCGTGCTTCCTATATAACATGAGCTTAATTGGTGTCTTGTAGTTCTTGCATTTGAAAGGGTTGGAGTTGCAAGCATTACTTCAAAAGTTGAGATCAAATCATAAAATTTCTTAGCCCAAGTTTGAGAATCTAGCTCATTTTGTGCTAAAAACATCGCAATAGCCATAAACATTTGCTGTGGTAATTCTATAGGCATACCTTTAGAATCTTTAATCAAATATCTATCATATAAAGTTTTTATACCAAGATAAGTAAATTGCAAATCGCGTTCTGGCTTGATATAAGCATTAAGATCATCTAAATCATATTTTTCTTTTAAGCCGATTAAAATCCTACCTTCTTTTTCACCTTTTTCAAGATATTCTCTTAAATGTTTATATCCATTATAACCACTTACTTTTTTATATAAATCATATAAAAATAATCTTGCAGCAACAAAGGTCCAATTAGGTCTATCAATATCTATTTTATCTACTGCTGTTTTTATAAGAGTTTGTTGGATTTCTTCTGTTGTTATGCCATCACGAAATTGAATTTTTGCATCTACTTCAAGCTCACTTTGGCTAACATTTTCTAAATTTGCCACCGCATCAGTGGTATATTTTTTAATTTTAGAAACATCTAACTCTTCAGTTCTTCCATTTCTTTTTAATACTTTCACTCACAACCCCTAGTTTATTATTTAAATGTTCTTTCAAAAATTTTATCTACATTCTTTGTATAGTAGTTATAATCAAAACAATTTCTAATATCTGCTTCACTTAAAGACTTTTTCAAATCCTCATCAGCTAATAAAGCTAATAAAAACAAACTCTCGCCTTTTTCATTTAAAGCAGGCTTACCATTTTGCAAATCAGCCCAAACTTTCATAGCATTTCTTTGAACGATTTTATAAGCTTCTTCTCTGCTTATACCTTTAAATGGAAGTTCAAGCAACACTCTTTGAGAGAATACAAGTCCTCCGGTTAAATTTAAATTTTTCATCATATTTTCTGGATATACCAAAAGCTTTTCTATCACACCACATAATCTTGAAAGCATAAAATCAGTCGTGATAAAAGCATCAGGCAATACAAATCTTTCTACGCTAGAATGTGATATATCTCTTTCATGCCACAATGCTACATTTTCCAAAGCAGGTGTTACATAAGCTCTTATCATCCTGCAAAGACCAGTGATATTTTCACTCAAAACAGGATTTCTTTTATGAGGCATAGCTGAGCTTCCTTTTTGTCCTTGAGAAAAGTATTCTTCAGCTTCATATACTTCTGTTCTTTGAAAATGGCGGATAGCGACAGCAATTTGCTCACAACTTGAAGCTAAAATAGCTAAAGCCGAAATAACCTGTGCATAGCGATCTCTTTGTATAACTTGGTTTGAAACTGGTGCTGGCTTAAGATCTAAGTTTTTACAAACTTCTTCTTCAAATTCAAGCGGAGCATGAGCAAAATTTCCCATGGCACCGCTAATTTTTCCATAGCTAATCACTTCTTTTGCATGAATGATTAAATCTTTTGCATGAACTAGCGAATCATACCAAATAGCCAAAACCAAACCAAAAGTTATAGGCTCCCCATGAATTCCATGACTTCTTCCTACCATTAAGGTGTTTTTATGCTCATACGCTCTTGTTTTAATCGCTGCTAAAACTTGATCTAAATCTTGCAAGATTAGTTCTAAACTATCTTTAATCTGCAAAGCAACTGCAGTATCAATACAATCTGAACTTGTCATTGCATAATGCACAAAACGACTTTCCTCGCCCAAACTTTCACTTACACTAGTTAAAAAAGCAATAACATCATGTTTGGTAGTTTTTTCTATCTCATCTATTCTTGCTATATCAAATTTTGCATTTTTTATAATTTTTTCACAATCATCATCTTTAATAAGACCAAGTTTATTCCACGCTTTCACAGCAGCTAATTCCACTTTTAACCATGCGTCATATTTTGCTTGCATGTCCCATTTTTTAGCCATGATTTCTCTACTATATCTTTCAACCATTTTCAAGACCTTTTTTTATATAATTTTTTATGAAAAAATAGCTTGAATTTTATTATAAATTACCTAAGAAAGTTATTAAATGGCATATATAAAAAAGAAACTAGCAAATAATGGAAAAAAGGCATTTAGACTGCTTATGGATGAGTTAAAAATTTCTATGCGTGAAGCACAAAAACTCATTGATAAAAAAAGACTATTTTGTAATGGAATTTTGGTAGAAGAAAAAAACAAATTTTTAGATGGCTTAGTGGAATTAATCGTATATGAAAATAATCCCAAAGGATTAGAAATAGTTTTTGAAAATGAAGATTTTGCTGTAGTAGAAAAACCAAGCGGGGTACTAACTCATCCTAATGGACGTAATTGTACTTATAGTCTTTGTGATGAAATTTGGCATTTATGGGGTGAAAAAGCTTGCGTGGCTCATAGATTAGATAAAGAAACAAGCGGGCTTTTGCTCATAGCTAAACATAAAAATGTACAAATTGAGTTAAAAACCATGTTTGAAAAAAGATTGGTGCAAAAAAGCTATCTTGCTCTAGTAAAAGGAAAAACTAAAAAAGAATTTATAGTAGATAAAAGTATGGATTTAGCTAAAGACTATGATGCAGTAAAAACTAGAATGCATATTTGTGAAAATGGTAAAGAAGCTTTAACGCAATTTTATACTTTAGAATATTTTGAAAATTTAGATGCCAGTTTAGTTTTAGCTAAACCTCTAACAGGCAGACAACACCAAATAAGACTACATTTGTTTCATGTGAAACATAAAATTTTAGGTGAACCTTTATATGGTTTAGAAAAAACACAAATAGAGCATATATTAGATGGAAAAATGAGTGATATCGAAAGAACTCAAATCACAGGTGCTAAAAGATTGCTTTTACACTCTTTTAGCTTAGAATTTACATATAAAAATCAAAAATTTTTGATACAATCTCAAAAAGATATAAAAGATGAGTTTTTGAAAAATTTATATTAATCTTTTTCTAACTTTAAAACTTTATCAGTTTGGATTGCAACTGCAATTTGCTTGGCTGGCTTACCATAATCCCTACAATAATCACAAGATTTATAAAAATCTTGAGAATAAAATTCAAAAAATCTTTCTTTAGAATCCTCTAAATTTAAAAAATCGCCATTAAATTCTTCAAGTCCTTTTAAGCGTGATAAAGAACTTGATATAGGGCAAACAAAAATAGCTCCTTTAGGTGCTAATTGTTTATTTTCTAAGCCCTCAGATGTCATCAAACTTACACATGGCATTTGACAATTACGATAGTTTTTGATTATATCTTCTTTACTTCTACCACGTTTATAAATTTTTTCAGGATCACTCCAAGTAGAATTTTCACCACTAGAGTCCATAGAAAATGGAATTTTATTTTCTTTTAATTTTCTTAAAATACTTTCTTGCTTTAATGGAATTTTTAAATTTGGTGATCTTTTGTAATCTGAAATCGTAATTTTTCTAACTTTATTAGATTTTTTTAACTTACTCATCAATTCATCTTTAAAATCAATAGTTGCATTAGTAACTAAAGAAAAAGTTAGTATTTTCTTTTGAGTATCTAAATAATCAATCAATTGCGGTAAATCTTTAAATAACAAAGGTTCTCCACCTATAATTCTAACTCTTGCGATAGAATCTACCTTAGATAAAAGTAACTCTAATGATTCTATAATGCCCTCTAAAGTACAAGCATATTGATTTGATGGTGAAAAATACTGCATTAAATTATTACATGATTCACAACGCAAAGTACATCTTGTAGTTAAAACTAATTCTAAATAAGGAATATCCACCTTACCTTCTAAAACCCTCTTTTCGAAGTATTTTTTCAAATAAAATTTTTTCACCAAAGCAGCATAAGGAACTTTAAAAATTCTAGCAATTCCTCTTTTACCATTTAAATACGAAAAATACCAAGAAATATTTGGTTTTATATATCTATTTTGAAATAATTGATTTTATAATAATTGTTTTTTTATCTACCATTGTTTTTTCCTTCATTATTTAATACATAAATAATTCCACCAAGTCCTATAATCACCACTATACTTATAAAAATAAGCTGTGCTATATCTAAAAAAGTCATTGTTTACTCTGTCTTTCTTTAAGCTGTCCGCATGCAGCTGAAATATCAAGTCCTTTACTTTCTCTTATCGTACAAGTAACACCTTTTGCGCTTAAATAATCTTGAAATTTAACCGCATTTTCAACACTTGGTCTTTTATATAAACTTCCTTCATGAGGATTAAAAAGTATTAAATTCACTTTAGCTTTTATACCATTTAAAAGTTTGACTAGTTCTTTTGCATGTTCTATTTTGTCATTTATACCATCAATTAAAAGGTACTCAAACATTACTCTTTTACGTTGATCTATAGGAAAATTTCTCGCCGCTTCCATAATGCTTGCTATATTATAAGCTTTATTAATGGGCATTAATTCACTTCTAAGCTCATCATTTACAGCATGAAGCGAAATAGCCAAAAGCACACCTAAATTCATTTCTCCAAGCTCTTTAATTTGCTTTGCCAAACCACTTGTACTTATAGTTTGTCTTCTAGGACTTATAGCTAAGGCATCATTATCGGCTAAAATTTTAACTGCCTTAGAAACATTTTTAAGATTATCCAAAGGTTCTCCCATACCCATATAGACTATATTAACCCTTCTTTCATAAGGTATGTTGTTATGTTTTTTAATCCATAAAATTTGTCCTACTATTTCCCCTGCAGTCAAATTTCTTTTCAAACCGCCTTTAGCAGTCAGACAAAAACTACACCCGCTTTTGCACCCCACCTGAGAGGAAACACAAATAGTATATCTTGCATGTTTGATGATTTTTCCATTTTCATCTACAAGTTCTTCTTTCATTGGTAGCAAAACAGCTTCTATTTTTTTACCATCTAAAAGTTCAAAAAGATATTTTATACTACCATCTTTGCTTTTTTCATCTTTCACACATTTTAGAGGTGAAAAATGAAAATTTTCTTGCAAGTGTACTCTAAAATCTTTTGGCAAAGACGACATTTGTAAAAAATCGTCTGCATATTTTTTATATACCCATTCAAAAATTTGCTTTGCTCTAAATTTTGGCTGGACTAAATTTTCTAATTCTTCTTTAGTAAAGTCTAATATATTTTTTAATTCACTCAATTTTTTTCCTATATAAGTTTTTTATCTAACAAAAAATCTTTTAATAATTCTTTTGCCTTTTGATGGTTTTTTAAAAAATCCTCATGTGCAAATTCATTACAAAAATTTGTCGCACATAAATAACAAATTCCTTCTATCTCTTGCATTTTTGCGCAAGAAAGCACTGCATATGCTTCCATATTTTCTATATGCACACCCTTTTTAAAAAATTCTTGGGCGATATTTTCATCTTTACAAATATAATTTGAAGAATTAATCATAGTTTCATGTGAAACATTTAATCTAATCTCATTAGATATAGGCGTATAAAAACTATCAAATAAATCTGCGTATTCTAAATTCGCTGCGTTAGAACTTTCATAAATGTCTAAAATTTTTCCTTCTTGGTAAATTCCACATGTACCTATAAAAATCACTCTATCTACTTTTACTTGACTTAAAATTTTACCTAGAGAAAAAGCAGAATTAACCAAACCTATGCCTATACTTTGTGCAAATTTAAAATCCTCATTTCCTCCTGCACATACTATAAGATTTTTCAAAAATTAACCTTTATAAAAAATAATTCAAATTTTATCTAATTAGCGCTTAAAATAATGCTATAATTAATATTTTTTAGATAAAATAAATTTATGATAAAAGCAAAAAAACATTTTGGACAAAATTTTTTATGTGATAAAAGCGTGGTAGATAAAATCATCCAAGCCATACCCAAAGATACTAAAAATATAGTTGAGATTGGGCCTGGCTTAGGTGATTTAACGCAAGAACTTTTGAAAATCCCACAAGCTCATATTAGAGCTTATGAGATTGATAAAGATTTGATTCCTATTTTAAATAAAAAATTTCAAAATGAGATTGAAGGTGGAAATTTTGAGCTTATTCATCAAAATGCAAGTGATGCTTTTGATCAAGGAAGTTTAAGCGATAAAGAGTACTTTTTGGTAGCAAATTTACCATATTATATTGCTACAAATTTGATTTTAAAAGCCCTAGAAGATCAAAATTGTCTTGGGCTTATAGTAATGGTGCAAAAAGAAGTAGCACAGAAATTTTGTGCAAATGAAAAAGAAAGTAATTTTTCGGCTTTAGGGGTGCTTTGTGCATTGATATGCCAAAGACAAATGCTTTTTGATATACAACCACAAAGCTTTAATCCTCCACCAAAAGTTACTTCAGCTGTAATGAAGTTAATAAAAACTACTCATTATCAGCAAAAATGTGAAAATATAGAAGCTTTTAAAGAATTTCTTAGAGCTTGTTTTCAAAATCCTAGAAAACAACTCTTATCTAATTTTAAAAATAAAAAAGAAAAAATTTTAAAAGCATTTGAAGCACTAGATATCTCTTCTACCTCAAGAGCTCATGAAATTAGCGTTGATTCATACCTTAAAATTTATGACTATTTAAAGGATGACTATGAGCGAAGAAAACAAAACTCAAGAGCAAAACAAAACTAAAAGATTTAATAAATTCAGAAACAAAAGAAAAAAAGATTCACAAAATCAAGAGCAAAATAGTGAAATTAAAAACGAAACAAAAGTAGAAAATACTCAAACTGAAGCTAGCGAAGAAAAAAAGAAAAAGAAAAAAAATAGAAATTTACCTTCTAAATTAAGTGGTAATGAAGAATGGCAAATAGAACTTGCTAAAAGCATAGAAGCTAATAAAATCATGCACGAGCTAAGACTTCACCCTTTAAAACACAACAACTCAAGCGAACATAAAATTCGTATTACACCTTTGGGTGGACTTGGAGAAATCGGTGGAAATATCACTGTTTTTGAAACCAACAACGATGCAATTATCGTTGATATAGGTATGAGTTTTCCAGATGGAACCATGCATGGAGTAGATATTATCATACCTGATTTTGACTATGTAAGAAAGATTAAAAACAAAATTCGCGCTATCATCATCACTCATGCTCATGAAGATCATATCGGTGCTGTACCGTATTTTTTCAAAGAATTTCAATTTCCTATCTACGCAACACCTTTAGCACTAGGTATGATTTCAAATAAATTTGAAGAACATGGTTTAAAGGCTGAGCGTAAATGGTTTAGACCTATAACAAAAAGACAAATTTATGAAATAGGTGAATTTAATTTAGAATGGATTCACATAACCCACTCTATTATCGATGCTTGCGCTTTAGCTATTAAAACTAAAGCAGGAACCATCATACACACTGGCGATTTTAAAATAGATCAAACACCAATTGATGGTTATCCAACGGATTTAAGTCGTTTAGCTCAATATGGCGAAGAAGGTGTGCTTTGCCTTTTAAGTGATAGTACAAACTCATATAAAGAAGGCTATACAAAAAGCGAAAGCTCTGTAGGACCTACTTTTGATCAAATTTTTGCCAAAACTAAAGGCAGGGTAATCATGAGCACCTTTAGTTCTAATATCCACCGCGTATATCAAGCTATTAGTTATGGTTTAAAATACGGCAGAAAAGTGTGTGTTATAGGACGTTCTATGGAAAGAAATCTCTATACCACTATGGAACTTGGCTATATTAAGCTTGATAGAAAAATTTTCATTGACGCTGATGAAGTAAGCAAATATAAAGATAATGAAGTACTAATTGTCACTACAGGAAGTCAAGGCGAAACTATGAGTGCTTTATATAGAATGGCAACTGATGAGCATAAATTTATCAAAATCAAACCTAGCGATCAAGTTATCATTTCAGCTAAAGCAATACCAGGCAATGAAGCAAATGTTTCTGCGGTGCTTGATTTTCTTTTAAAAGCAGGGGCTAAAGTAGCTTATCAAGAATTTAGCGAAATTCATGTAAGCGGACATGCTAGCATAGAAGAACAAAAACTCATGCTAACTTTGGTAAAACCTAAATTTTTCTTACCAGTGCATGGAGAGTATAATCATATCAATAAACACAAAGAAACTGCTCTAAAATGTGGCATACCTGAAAGAAATATCTACTTAATGAGTGATGGGGATCAAGTAGAGCTTTGCCAAAAATACATCAAACGCGTTAAAACAGTTAAAACAGGAAAAGTCTTTGTAGATAATCAAATCAACAAACAAATCGCAGATGATGTGGTAATTGATAGACAAAAACTAGCAGATAGTGGTATAGTTGTCATCATTGCCCAGCTTGATAAAGCAAGTAAAACACTAATTAATAAACCAAGAGTATTTAGTTATGGCTTGGTAGCTGATAAACAAGATGGAGCATTTTCAAAAGAAATGAGTGATGTTTTAAGTCAATTTTTCCCAAATGTAAAAGATGAAATTTTAGATAATCCAAAAGTTTTAGAAGCTCAAATTAGACAAGTACTAAGAAAGCATATTTTTAGAAAAATCAAAAAATATCCGACTATAGTACCAACTATTTTTGTGATGTAAAGTAAAATTATGAGAATTAATAAATTCATCTCACACAATAGCAAATATTCTCGCCGTGAGGCTGATGAGCTAATCAAGCAAGGCTTAGTAAAAATCAATAAAAAAACAGCCTTACTAAGTGATAGTGTAAATGCTGAAGATAAAGTTTTTATCAATGGTAAAAAACTCCATAAGAAAACACAATTTTCAGTCATCATTTATCACAAACAAAAAGGTGAAATAGTTAGTAAAAAAGATGATAGAGGTAGAAAAACCATCTATCATACCCTGCCAAAACAATTTAGCACTTGGCTTAGTGTAGGAAGGCTTGACTTTGCAAGCGAGGGATTGCTTTTATTAACTGATTCGCCTGTGATAGCAGATGCGCTTATGCATAGTGATTTAGAAAGAGAATATTACTTAAAAGTAAAAGGTAATATAGATAAAAATGTCATCGAAGCTATGCAAAATGGCTTAGAAATTCAAAATGAAAAAAAAGGGGCTCACGCTAAAACTAAAATAACCTCAATGAGTTTTGCTCCATTTTTAGGCTTTGAAATTTTTGGCTCAAGCGGTGGCTATACGAAGCTAAAAGTAATCATTAATGAAGGTAAAAATAGAGAGCTAAGACGCTTTTTTGGGCATTTTGACTTAGAAGTGATGGATCTTAAAAGAGTAGCTTTTGGAGCATTAGATCTTGGTATGTTAAAAGCAGGAAAATATCGTTATTTAGAAAATGGCGAGTATGAAAAACTACGCGATTTTTTAAAAACAAATGATATTAGGTATTAAATTAATACTTTAAGAATACTTAAATTAATTAAAATTTAATTTTAATTTTGTATAATTAGCAATTTAATTTATATAAAAAAGGAAAATTATGGCAAACCATAAATCTGCTGAAAAAAGAGCAAGACAAACTATCAAAAGAACTGAAAGAAATAGATTTTATAGAACAAGATTAAAAAACATTACAAAAGCGGTTCGCGAAGCAGCAGCAAATAATGATAAAGAAGCTGCACAAAATGCATTAAAAGTAGCTAATAAAAGCATTCACGCTATGGTAAGTCGTGGATTTTTGAAAAAACAAACTGCTTCACGCCGTGTGAGTAGATTAGCATTATTGGTAAATAAATTAGCATAATTTAATGTTAGCTGATAAACTCAAACCTTTTTTAGCACGCTTTGATGAGTTAAATACTCTTCTTAGCGATGTTAATATCTCTAATGATATTTCTAAAATGACAGCTCTATCTAAAGAGCAAAAAAATTTAGAACCTATAGTAGAAAAAGCAAAAGAATATCTCAAAACCTTAGATGATATAGAAGAGAATAAACTTCTTTTATCTGATCCTGAACTAGGGGAGCTTGCAAAAGAAGAACTTAAAAATCTCGAAGTTTTAAAGCCACAGCTTGAAGAAGAATTAAAAATTCTTTTATTGCCTAAAGATCCAAACGATGATAAAAACATATTTTTAGAAATTCGTGCAGGAACGGGTGGTGATGAAGCTTCTTTATTTGTTGGGGACTTAGTAAAAGCTTACATACGCTATGCAGAAAATCGTGATTACAAATACGAAATCGTAAGTTCAAGTGAAGGTAGCGTAGGGGGATTTAAAGAAATTATCATTCTCATCAAAGGAAATGGAGCTTATTCAAGGCTAAAATACGAAGGTGGTACGCATAGGGTTCAAAGAGTGCCTGAAACAGAATCTCAAGGTAGAGTTCATACTTCAGCTATTACAGTGGCTATTATGCCTGAAGTTGATGATGTTGAAATTCAAATCAATCCAAATGATTTAAAAATCGATGTAATGCGTAGTAGTGGTCATGGTGGACAAAGCGTAAATACCACAGATAGTGCTGTAAGAATCACTCACATTCCAACAGGTATAGTTGTAGTAAATCAAGACGGTAAAAGCCAACATAAAAACAAAGAAAGCGCCATGAAAGTCTTAAAAGCAAGACTTTTTGAAATGCAAGAACAAGAACGCTTAGCTAAAGAAAGCGAGGCAAGAAAATCACAAGTTGGAAGTGGCGATAGAAGTGAGCGCATACGCACTTATAATTTCCCTCAAAATAGAATTAGCGATCATAGAATAAATCTTACTTTATATAGACTTGATGCGATTTTAGAAGGCGGGCTTTTTGATGAAATCATCGAGCCATTAATTGCTTATTATCAAGCAGAAGCTTTAAAACAAGAAAATTTATAATTTCTTGTTTTAATTATTACTTGCTAGCAAAACTCTGTATTGTTCTTTATCTACATTTATCAAAAGAGAAGCGAGTTTAAAAGCTCTAAATTTTTCCATTACAAAAAGATCTTTGCTATCTTTTAAGACTATAGCAACTAAATTTTTCATTACTTTATCAAGCCAAATATTTTTATATTTATCATTTGCTGAATGGTATCTTCCAATGGCATTCCAACTAAAACCATGCTTTTGTATAATCTCATGAAGCAATCTTGCTGCTGTGTCGATATTTACACTAGATTTTACAATCTCTTTTTCAGCAATTTTATAGCGTTTTAAGTGAACACTATTAATTTGCATTAAACCATAATCTCTTGTTTGATTTTTATTTTTACCGATGATATTATGCTTATATGCAGCATTTTCTGTTAAAGCTATAGCCTTAAGTAAAGTCATAGGTATGTTGTATTTTCTAGCTGCAGCTTTAAAGTCTTTATCATACTTATAAAAATTTTCAGGTATATAAGTATCACCTATAAAAATTTTGGTATCAAAGGCAAAAGTAAAATTAAAAAATACTACTAATAATAAAATCCTTTTTAACATTTTACTCCTTTATATTACTTATGCTATAGCAAATTTATAAATAAAAAATATGTGAATAAGTTAATAAATTATCTAAGAATTTCTTTGATAGTAAGTTGAGGCGTGATTAATCCTCTAAAATTATTTTTGGAAACACTAGCTATAAAATTAATATTTTCCCCAATTTCTGGTTCATAGTCAAAGTTAAAAAATAAAGCTTCTAAAGTCTTATTTCCTTGTGTTAGAATAAGTTTTATATGATTTTCATCTTTACCAAGTCTTCTTTTATTTTTCACAAAAAGCTTATCAAATTTAAAATAAGGTCTTGGGTTTTTATGTCCAAAAGGTTCAAAAAATTCTAATATCTCTAAAAGTTCAAAATCAACTTCATTTGGGTCAATACTACCCAAAACCTCATCAGCATTATAAAAATCATCTTTAGGGATATTTTGACAAATTTCATAAAGCTTACTTTTAAAAACACCAAATTTTTCAAGCTCTACCAAAACTCCGGCTGCACCTTTATGCCCACCATAGCTTAAAACAAAGTCTTTAACTTGCTCTATAATATTTAAAATATCTATCCTACCTACACTTCTAACGCTAGCTTTAGCCTTTTGCTCACATTCTGAAAAAACAAAGGCAGGTTTGTTAAAATGCTTTGCTAAACGACTTGCAACTATACCCAAAACACCCTCATGCCAGTTTTGACCATTGACAATAATCACAGGATCATTTTCATCAACTTGTTCTAAACACTGCTTAAAAAGCTCACGTTCTTCATCTTTACGGCTATTATTATAAGCAATGATTTGTTCTAAATACCCCATAACTTCATCGATATTTTTAGAATGTAAAAATTTATAAGAAATAATCGCATCATCCATTCTACCTGCACTATTAATCAAAGGTGCGATTAAAAAACTAATATTATCAAGTTCAAATTTATCCTTACCAAAATACTGCTTAATCGCTTTAAATGCTACTCGTTTTGAATCATTAATACACTCTATACCTTTTCTAACTAAGGCTCTGTTTAAATCTCTAAGCTCCATCATATCTGCAATAATTGCAATTGATAAAAGCTCTATAAATTTACACATATTATAATTAATCTTACATACTTCTTTTATAGCAGCAACCAAATACCAAGCTACTTGAGCCCCACAAATTTCAATATCAGGAAAATCACAATCTTGTTGTTTAGGATTAATAATCGCATAAGCTTTTGGTAAAGTAGCTGGAGGCATATGATGATCGGTAATGATTAAATCAATTCCTTTTTGCAAACAAAGCTCTGCTGCATCAAATGCTGCTATACCATTATCTACAGTGATGATTAAATCTACCCCATCAAGTTCATTGATAATTTCTTCATTTAGACCATATCCATCTTTAAAACGATTTGGAATTTTTACTACATAGTCATATCCGATATCATCAAAAAATTCAGATAAAATCACACAAGAAATCACCCCATCTACATCATAATCCCCAACAATAGCAAGCTTTTGATTTTTTTCAATCGCTTCTTTAATACGCAAAGCACCCTTATAGACATCTTTTAAACAAGATGGCATAGGTAAATCACAAAGCTTTACATGTGTATCATTGATAAAACGCTGGTGTAAAATTTCTTTTATTTTGGCTTTATTTAGCATGATTTGTTAAAGATGCCTTGATAAAAGAAAAAATAGCCGGATTAACTCTAACCAAGCGTGAAGTAAATTCAGGGTGAAACTGTACTGCTAAGAAAAATGGATGATCTTTAAGCTCCACAGCCTCAACCAAACCTTCATTCTCCCCACTTATAATAAGCCCATTTTTCTCAAACATTTCTTTGTATTTTGGATTTGCTTCATAGCGGTGGCGGTGGCGTTCTTTAACGCTTTTTTGATTATCATAAACCTTACTTAAAAGTGTATTTGGCTTGATATGACACTCATAAGCCCCAAGACGCATAGTTCCACCAAGTGGAGTTTTACTTGTTCTAATTTGCTTTTCTCCACTTGCGTCAATAAATTCATCAATCAAAAAGATGATAGGATTTTTACAATTTGGATTAAACTCATGAGAATTTGCATCTTCAAGTTTTAAAACATTGCGTGCAAATTCTACTAAAGAAAGCTGCATACCCAAACAAATTCCTAAAAATGGAATTTTATTTTCTCTTGCATATTGTATGGCTTTGATTTTTCCTTCTACTCCACGATAACCAAAACCACCTGCTACTAAAATCCCACTTACATCTTTAAAACTTTCTTCGATATTTGCATTTTCTAATTTTTCACTATCAATCCATTTTAAATTTACTCTTGCATCAAGTGCTGCACCCGCATGGATAATGGCTTCTGTTAAGCTTTTATAGCTTTCTTTTAAATCTACATATTTTCCTACAAAAGCAATGCTAAGTTCATTACTTGGAGCGATAACCCTTTTTACTAAAGAATCCCATTCGTTCATATTTGGCTTTAAATTTTGAAGATCTAATAAACTTGCAATAGAGTTTAAAATATCTTGTTTTAAGAAATTTAGTGGAATTTGATAAATACTAGCTGCGTCCACACTTTCTATAACACAGTTTTTTTCAACCCCACATGAAATTGCGATTTTGTCTTTTAACTCTCTATCTAAAGATTTTTCACTTCTACAAATGATCATGTCAGGGCTTATACCTATACGGCGTAATTCTCCCACGCTATGTTGAGTTGGTTTTGTTTTAAGTTCTCCTGCTGCTTTGATAAATGGCACTAAAGTTAAGTGAATATTAATAGCATTATATTTACCCACTTCAAGTTTTAAAGCTCTAATAGCTTCTAAAAATGGCAAGCCTTCTATATCTCCTACTGTGCCACCTATTTCAACGATTAAAATATCTTTATCAACTCCGGCCTTTTTAATGCGATCTTTTATCTCATCAACTATATGAGGGATTACTTGTATGGTTTTTCCTAAGTAATCTCCTCTTCTTTCTTTTTCTATAACACTTTGATAAACTCTACCTGTTGTGAAGTTATTATCCTGAGATAAGCTCTCATTTAAAAATCTCTCATAATGTCCTAAGTCTAAATCTGTCTCAGCTCCATCATCTGTAACAAACACTTCCCCATGCTCTAAAGGACTCATCGTACCAGGATCTACATTGATATAAGGATCTGCTTTTAAAATACTTACTTTTAAACCTGAATTTTTTAAAATCGTAGCTATAGAAGCTGCTGCTATACCTTTTCCTAATGAGCTTAAAACACCACCGGTTACAAAAATATACTTAGTTTGTTTTAATTTCATAAAATAACCTTAATTTCTTTTTTTGAAATTATAACGAATAAAAAATTTTATTTTTATAAACATTTGTGTAAAATTCAATTATTTTTGAAGGAAATTTTCGATGAAAATCACATTATTAAATCATACTCCACTTTCTGTATGCTCTCATGCAACAAGAACATGTTGGCAAAGTTTTGACAAAGGCGATTGTGGTGGTGAGAAAGACAAAGAATTAATCGATCGTGTGGGAAATAAATTCAAACATGCTTCAACCTTAGAGCATTTAAACTATACTTTTTATATACAAGGTATTTCAAGAGCATGCTTACAAGAAGTTGCAAGACACCGCCACACTAGTCCTAGCGTAAAAAGCACAAGATATACTTTAAAAGAACTAAGAAATGAAAGTGAATTTAAAGAAAATGACTTTGAAAATGCTAAAAGATACTTGGTATTAACCGGAAATGAAGTAGTAGATAATGCAAGTATCAAAGCTTTAGAAAATCTGCGTTTGATTTTGCAAAATAGTATTAGTTTAGATATAGCAAAATACTGCTTACCAGAAAGCTATAAAACAGAATTAACTTTAACGATTAATGCAAGAAGTTTGCAAAATTTTATCACTCTAAGAAGCTCAAAATCAGCCCTTTGGGAGATAAGACAACTCGCAAATGCTTTATTTGAAAACTTGCCTGAGGAACATCAATTTATTTTTAAGCATTGTGTTTATCAAGAAGAAAATTCCCAAGATTAATTGGGAATTTTTACTATATTTTTTTAAGAAATTCGGTTTTTAAAACAATCACACCAAATTTATCTACCTTAGCTTCAATTTCGGTGTCTTTGTTTGTAAGTTTAATGTTTTTTATAGTCGTGCCACGCTTTAAAGTAGTGCTTGCACCTTTTACTTTCAAATCTTTCACAACACTTACACTATCACCTGCATTAAGCTCAGTTCCATTTGCATCTTTTGGCATATATTCTCCTTAGAATTTATAAGTATATCCTAGATATAAACCATAATTTGTTTGTTTAGGATCATAAAAGTTTGATGAATTAGCAGTGCTGAAATTTCTTGTATTGTAATGAGTTTGTTCGGCTTTAAAACCAAACTCAATTTCATTTGCTTGATTTAACTCATATAAAGCACCGATTTTTGCCCCATAAGTATAACCATCAAAGTCTTGAGATAATGATAATATACTTGTTTTTAAAGTCATATCCGTTCTTGCATAACCGCCATATACACCTAAAACTGCTCTTGTTTTTTCAAAAATTTTTGGAGTAAAATCATAACCAAGCAAAAACTTATGTGTAGTAAATTCTCCATCAATTTTAAATTTTGTAGTATTGATTACATCACTAAATTCACTTGAATAATTATAAGCACCATAAATTCTATGGTTTTCACTAAAACGATAACCAACTCTTAAACCAAAAACAGGAACATCACCTTCTAAATCACCATTAAATTTTTTATTGTTTTTAGTATGATCAAGATCAGATTTTACCTTGGTATGGAACCATCCTGCATCAATACCTAAAAGCAAACCCGAATTTTCATCAGCTAAAGATAAATTTGAAACCAAAGCAACACTTGCTACTAAACTAAATAATTTTAATTTCATATTTTCCTCCTTTAAAATAAGACTTAATATATCCTTTTATTTTTAATAAAAATTTAATTTTGTGGCACTACTAAGTCAGATCTGCATTCAATCACAGTATGCACATTACCACGAGGATTAAAATCGCCTACTACTTTTATCCATTTTGGATCAAGTTTTTCTTTTAAAGTATTATAAATTTCATTAATGCTTGCTTCATGTGAAACATTTCTATACATAAAGGTATTGATATAAAGTTTAATTGCTTTAAGTTCTACTACTAATTTATTTGGAATATATTCTAAGTAAATCGTAGCAAAATCAGGATACCCACTACGCGGACAACAACACATAAATTCAGGCAAAGTGATTTTAATCACATAATCATTTTTAGCATCATTTGGCCAAACTTCCATATTTTCTACACTAAATTCTTTGATTTCTTTTTCACCATATCGCATTTATAATCCTTAGTTTGTTTTTAAAACTTTATAATACCACAATATTTTATATTTTATTTTGACAAAATTTAAAAAGCTTATCTTGAAGTAAAAGTAATTTTTCACTTTCATTGCTTAGAATTTTTATGCACAAACCCTCATAAAAAAGTTGATTTATATCGTCAAATGAAGCTTTTAATTCTTCATAAAACTCATCGTATCCAAAAAGATAAATACTCAAATAATACGTATGATTTGCAAAAAAATTTAAATCATTTTCTTTCATATAAGAAGGATTGATTTTAATTTTATCATTTAAAATTAAAGTATCATTTCTATAAATTTGAGTTAAACTCTCATAATTTTTAAAAGCAAATTTTTCATCCATAGCCACTCTACCAAAAATGACAAAATCAACATAAACTAATCTTGAAAAAGAAGCTAGATTGATCTTTGTATTTTGTATAAAATTTGCATTTTCTTGAAGCAAAAGCGGCTTTGGCATATAAAAAAAGCTTGCATTTTCTTCAAGAGTAAAATCAATATTTTTACTCGCAAAAGAATCTTTAGTATCATATACCTTTTCATAACTTTGTGTAAGTATAGCTGTGTTTGTATTTTCCTTACATATGATTTCAAAACTTAAATGATCCTCTTTAAAAATTCCAGCACTAGAATTTAGAACATATATACTAGTTAATTTTTTATCATAAAAATTCCTCATAAGCTTAAAAGGAGGAGTAAAAAAAGAATTTTTTATGATAGTTTTTTCATTGATAGTATCTAATGTAAGTTTAAAAACACTCTTTTGAGCAAACAAATCAATCCTTTAAAAGTGTGTATTTTTTAATCCAAGTAATGATTTCTTCTAAGCCTTCTTTAGTTTGAAGATTACTCATGATAAAAGGTCTATCTCCACGCATTTTTAAAGTATCTTCTTGCATGATTTTTAAAGAAGCATTCACATAAGGAGCTAAGTCTATTTTGTTGATAATCATTAAATCAGACCTACAAATAGCAGGACCACCTTTGCGTGGAATTTTTTCTCCTTGAGCAACATCTATAACAAAGATAAAAAAATCCACAAGTTCAGGTGAAAAAGTCATCGATAAATTATCTCCACCGCTTTCTATAAAAATAAGATCTAAATCACTAAAACGCTCTTGTAAAAGTTCAACGGCTTCAAGATTACAAGAAGCATCTTCTCTAATGGCTGTATGAGGACAACCTCCAGTTTGTACTCCTATGATTCTTTCTTTTTCAAGAACGCCTTGTTTGATTAAAAAATTTGCATCTTCATTTGTATAAATATCATTCGTAATCACAGCCAAAGAAAGCTCATCTTTTAAAGCTTGACATAAATTTAATACTAAAGCTGTTTTACCACTACCCACAGGACCACCTATGCCTATTTTAACCATTAGAACCCTTTTAAGAAATATAAATTTTAAATGCTAAATTTTGGTGTTTTACACCCAAATAATCATTTAAGATATTGTGATTTTCACACCAATCATTTAAAGTTAAATTTTGTAATTTAGAAAGAACCTTTTGAAAATCTTGCTGTAATTGAAAAAGTAAAATCTGCCCTTCATTTTGTGATAAAGGCACGATTTTTACAAGAATATTAACAAAATTACTCATTAAAGCAAACAAAAAACTTTCATACATAAAATCAAGCTCATTATCTTTGCAAAATAAAGCATACACAAAAGGATAAATAGGAGTTTGATTTTCTTTAATGTATTGATTTAATAAGGAATTTGATAATCCATAAAGACTGACATTTTTTACAAAGCGTTTAGCTAAAAAAACATAAGCTTGGCTTTGTTCTTTTGCAACTATACTTGATAAAAATTTTCTTTGAAAGACTAGTAAATTTTTTACATCATTTGCATTTTCATAAGCTATTTTCAAAGCTAAAAGTTCAAAATACAAAATATTAGAATAAAGCTGAGTTTTTAAAACTTTTTTTGCATCTTCTATATTTTTTATATAAGCAAAATTCACATAAGATTCTAAACCAAAAGAATGTGAAAAAGCTCCTATAGGAAAAGAAGAATCACTAATTTGTAAAAGTAAAAAATTTAATTTATTCATCTTTACTCTTTGATAAGTTTAAAATTTGGATCAACTTGGATAAAACTTGGCATATCAAGCATATATTTTGGCTCTAAAATTTCCTCACATTTTTCGTATTTTATATTAAATTTTTCTAAAAATCTTATGATAGAGTTTTGCTCTAAAGTAATGAGTTTATGATCTTTATAAAATAAATTTAAATGCATATTGCCCACTTGATAACTTATTAAAGCAAGGTTGTATTCATTTTCTATATGAATTTTTAAAACCTTTTCAGGTTTAATTTTTACTAAAATTAAAAAATCCTCATCATATAAACAATCATTATGATTTAAACCTTTATTATCAGGCATTTTTATAGCGACATCTAGTCCTTTTAAAGTCGTTGTTCTTAATATCTTTTTAAAAGTATCAAACCAACTAAGCTCTAAAAAATCGCATTCTTTGTTTAAATCATAATGCGTTATTTTATTTTGAAGTAAAATCATTAAATCATAAAATATTTTCTAGCTAAAGCTAAAGAATCAACACTCTTAGAGCTAATAAGCTCACCATTTATTTTTACTTCATAAGTTTGTGGATTTACTTCTATATCTTGAACTTTATCATTAAATTTCAAGTCTTTTTTAGTGATATTTCTACAATTTTTTACTGCAACACATTTTCTTTTTAAGCTTAATTTTTCAGGAATATTAGCCTCTAAAGAAGCCTTAGAAACAAAATGTAAAGCATTTTCATTTAAATTTGCACCAAACATTTTTTCATAAATAATAGGCTCAGGTGTTGGGATAGAAGCATTAGCATCGCCTATTTTTGCACCTACTATCAAGCCACCTTTTAAAATAAGCTTTGGTTTTACTCCAAAAAATTTAGGTTGCCAAAGCACTAAATCAGCAAATTTTCCTACTTCAATAGAACCAACATAACTATCAATCCCATGTGCAATAGCAGGATTTATAGTATATTTTGCTATATAGCGTTTAATACGGAAATTATCATCTAAATCATTATCTTCTTTCAAGGCACCAAATTCTTTTTTACATTTATCAGCACTTTGCCATGTTCTTAAAATCACCTCACCTACGCGTCCCATAGCTTGAGAATCACTACTCATAATGCTAAAAACACCCATATCATGAAGTTTATCTTCTGCTGCTATAGTTTCAGGACGAATTCTACTATCTGCAAATTCAACATCTTCTTTGATTTTATTATCTAAATGATGACAAACCATAAGCATATCTAAATGCTCATCAATGGTATTTTTAGTAAAAGGCATAGTAGGATTAGTACTTGCAGGTAAAACATTTTCAAAACCTGCCATTTTAATAATATCAGGAGCATGGCCACCACCTGCACCTTCAGTGTGAAAAGTATGGATAACTCTACCATTAATAGCTTTAATCGTATCTTCTACAAAACCTGCTTCATTTAAAGTATCTGTATGGATAGCTACTTGTATGTCCATTTCATCAGCTATATTTAAACTAGCATCAATCACACTAGAAGTAGCACCCCAGTCTTCATGAATTTTTAAGCCACATGCACCGGCTATAATTTGTTCTTTTAAAGCATTTTTATTACTTGAATTTCCTTTACCTAAAAAGCCAAAATTCATAGGGTAATTTTGCGTAGCTTTTAACATAGAATGTATATGATAAGCCCCACTTGTACAAGTTGTAGCATTTGTTCCCTCACTTGGTCCTATGCCACCTCCTATCATAGTAGTAACACCACTATATAAAGCACATTCAATTTGAGTTGGGGAAATGAAATGTATATGAGTATCAATACCACCTGCAGTTACTATTAAACCTTCTGCACCGATAATATCTGTACTTGTGCCTATAACTAAGCTAGGATCAACTCCATCTTGTATATCAGGATTACCTGCTTTTCCTATACCTACTATATAGCCATTTTTTATCCCAATATCTGCTTTATAAATACCGGTATAATCAACAATCAAAGCATTAGTTAAAACTAAATCCGGAAAGTCTCCCTCACTCACACTTTGAGCCATACCATCTCTGATATTTTTACCACCACCAAATTTAACTTCTTCACCATATAAAGTATAATCTTTTTCTACTCTTAAAATTAAATCTGTATCTGCTAATCTTACTCTATCATTAGTTGTTGGACCATACATATTCACATAGTCTTTTTTGCTAATCTTAATCAAAGAAATCCTTTCTCTTTTGCTTTTGATAAAGCTTTAGTTTTATTTTCATCATTGATAAAATCATCACAAAGATTATTAAAACCTAAAACCTTTTTTAAACCACCAAATTCTATTAAACTTACTGTTTTCTCTTCACCTGGTTCAAATCTCACACTTGTTCCTGAAGCGATATTTAACCTTTTACCATAAGCTTTTTCTCTATCAAAAGACAAAAAGCGATTAACTTCAAAGAAATGAAAATGCGAGCCAACTTGTATAGGACGATCACCTTTATTGCTTACTTTGATTTCTATAGAAGTTTTATTTTCATTCAGTACAATAAATTCTGATGATAAAAATATCTCTCCAGCTTTTATTTTATCATCATTTGCTATAGGTTCGTGTATAGTAACTAATTTTGTACCATCTTCAAAAGGAAGTTCTATTTGAATTTCATCAAGCATACTTGCAACACCATCTATCACATCTTCACTTGTAAGTAAAGTTTTCCCTATACTCATCAATTCACTTACACTTAAATTTTTTCTTGCAAGTTCCATTAATTCATAACATATATAAGCTAAAGCTTCATTATAATTTAATTTTATTTTTTGCTCTTTTCTATCTTTAGCGATTTTCCCTGCATAATGAAGCATTAATCGTTGCAATTGCTGCTGAGTAAAATGCATTTTAATCCTTATAATTTTTTAGATATTATATAACTATTTACTTGCTTTTAGGCAAAAAATTCTATTGCATTTTTTAATTCAGTTTCATAATCTTTTTGAATTTCAATAAAAGAAAAATTTAAATTTTCACATTGAGTTTTAAGTTTTTGATGATTTAAAATAAGAGTGTTTATTTCTTCTTTTTCACTAAATAAACGCTTTTCTATAGCATTTTCATTTTGATAGATTAATTCATAATTTTGTAAAATATATTCTTTTGAAAAAATGATATAAAGTATTTTAACATCAGAATGATTTTGAAATTTTTGTAGCTTTTTTGGAGTAAGATAAATTCCTTCAATGATTAAATTTTGTTTATTTTCTATACAAGTTTGAATTATACCATCTACAATAGGAAATAAAAACTCAGCTATTTTTTCATCCTCATCTACTTTAAAAGGAAAATCTTTCATTCCTTTAATCAAACCCATTTTTAGATGATCTAAACTCAAATAAGGATAAGAAAATTTTTCAAGAAGTTTTTGAGCAAGCAAGGTCTTACCTGTGTGACTTTCTCCCCCAAGTAAAAAAATCATTCTTGAAAATTAAAAATTAGCTTTCTTAAATTTTCTTTTTCATTTTCTTGTAAAAAAGAAGCATTAATGGCATTAATACAAAGTTTTTTAACCTCATCTTTACTAAGTTTAAAAGCTTCATCTAAGGCTATAAAATTTTCTAAAATATATCCTCCAAAATACGCTGGATCATCTGAATTTACACAAACACAAACATTTTTTTGTAAAAGTTTTAAAATATTATGTTCTTGCATATTTTGAAAAACTTTTAATTTTACATTCGATAAAGGACAAATTGTTAGCGGAATTTGTTTTTGAATAATTTCTTTTAAAAGCATATTATCATGCTCACATTTAACACCATGATCTATTCTACTTACACCAAGTTCTAAAGCTTGTTTGATATACTCACTACTTCCTTCTTCACCCGCATGCATAACTAATAAAAAGCCTTCTTCTTTGGCTTTTTGAAATAAATTTTTAAATTTAAAAGGAGGATTATTGATTTCAGAACTATCAAGTCCTATGGCTTTGATCTTATCTTTATATAAACAAAGCTCATCTAAAGTTTTTAAACCCTCATCCTCGCTTAAATGCCTTAAAATACAAGCAATTAAAAAACTTGAAATTCCAAATTCTTCTTTTGCTTTTTGTAAAGCTTGCCAAATTCCTTCTATAACATCTTTTAAAGCTATATTTCTAGCAGTATGAGTTTGAGGATCAAAGAAAATTTCAGTATGAACTACATTTTGCTCTTTACACTTTTTCATATAAGCAAAGGTTAAATCATAAAAATCTTGCCTAGTTTGTAAGACATTTGCACCTTGATAATATATATCTAAAAAATCTTGCAAATTTGAAAAATCATAAGCTTTTTTTATCTCATCTTCGCTTTTATATTTTAAAACAATATTATTTCTTTTAGCTAATTCAAACATCATTTTAGGCTCTAATGAGCCTTCAATGTGTAAGTGCAATTCTACTTTTGGGATATTTTGTAAAAAAGTTTTCATTTTAAAAATCAAACATCTAAATGTTTAACATCTTTAGCATGAGCTTGTATGTACTCACGGCGTGGTTCTACATCATCACCCATGAAAAGATTGAAAGTATCATTTGCTCTTTGAGCATCTTCTATGGTGATTTTTAACAAACGACGATTACTTGGATCCATAGTTGTTTCCCAAAGTTGTTCAGGATTCATCTCACCAAGACCTTTATAGCGTTGTATATAAGCACCTTTTTTAGCATTTTTTTCAACTTCATCTAAAATTTCTAAAATATCTTTATCAAATTTTAAATCTCTATCTTTGATTTTTTGATAAATATAATTTGCCTCTTCATATAAAGGATTAGCAAACAAATCATCATTGATGATAAGCTCTTCTAAACCATTTTCAGTTTGTACATAAACACGAATTTCATTTTCATTGATATATGAATTTAAGATATTGTGATTTTGTTTTTCTAAAAATTCTTTTATAACTTTAAATAATTCTTCATTGGAAGCTTTTATCAAATCAGGATTTTCTATCAAATACCTAATCACTGAAATCACATTAAATCTTTTTTCTAATTCTTTTAAAACACTTCTATAAGCTGCAACGATTTTTAGAAAATCTTTTAAATCATTTAATCCTATGCCCTCATAAGTAGAACTCTCTATACCTGTTTCAATCAAATAATCATTTAAAGCTTTTTCATCTTTTAGATAAATTTCTTTTTTCTGACCTTTTTTATAACGATATAAAGGTGGTTGAGCTAAATAAATATGTCCATTTGTTACAAGATCATTCATAAAGCGGAAGAAAAATGTTAAAAGTAAAGTTTGTATGTGAGAACCATCTACATCAGCATCAGTCATGATAATGATTTTATGATATCTTAGTTTTTCTATATCAAACTCATCACCGATCCCACAACCAAAAGCTGTGATCATATTTTGAATTTGTTCACTTTTTAAAATTTTATCTAGTCTTGCTTTTTCAACATTGAGTATTTTACCTCTTAAAGGTAAAATCGCTTGGAAAGTTCTTTCTCTACCTTGTTTTGCAGAACCTCCTGCACTATCACCCTCAACTAAATAAATTTCACTTTCACTTGGGTCTTTACTTTGACAATCAGCTAATTTTCCTGGTAAAGTCCCTACACTTGAACTTTCTTTTTTACGGGTTAATTCTCTAGCTTTTTTAGCTGCCTCTCTACCACGAGCTGCCATTAAAGCTTTATTCATGATAGCTTTTGCTTCAATAGGATTTTCTTCAAAATATTTTGTCAAATATTCAAAAGAAGCCTTAGAAACTATAGGTCTAACATAGCTTGAACCTAATTTTCCTTTAGTTTGTCCTTCAAATTGTGGCTCAGGCACTTTTACACTTACAACCGCTATCAAACCTTCTCTTACATCATCACCTGTGATTTTAGAGTCTTTCTCTCTAGCACTAGCATTTGCTTCAATGTAATTACTTATAACACGAGTTAAGCCCATTCTAAAACCTGCTTCGTGCGTTCCACCATCTGGAGTTTTAATATTATTTACAAAAGAAAGTAAATTTTCACTATAACTATCATTATAAAGCAATGCTACTTCAACATTTACATCTTCTTCATCTACATTGAAAAATATTGCCTTAGTTAAAGCTTGTTTTTTATTTAAATCTGTAACAAACTGGCTTATACCACCTTCAAAATGAAAACTTTCTGCTTTTCCTACGCGGTTATCTTTAAAATTTATAGTAATTTTTGGATTTAAATATGCAAGTTCACGAAATCTTTTAGCTAAAATTTCATAATCAAAATCAGTCACTTCAAAAATTTGATCATCTGGCCAAAATTCTATGATTGTTCCTGTTTTTTTACTTTTACCTATGGTTTCAAAATTACTTGTGACTTTACCTTCTGAAAATTCTTGGCGATAAATTTCTCCATCTCTATGTACTGTAGCAACTAATTTTTTTGATAAAGCATTTACAACACTCACACCAACCCCGTGTAAACCACCTGAAACTTTATAAGTATCTTTATCAAATTTTCCACCTGCATGAAGTACGGTTAAAACTACAGTTAAAGTAGGAATATTTTCAGTAGGGTGAATTCCCACAGGAATCCCTCTACCATTATCACTTACTATACAAGAACCTTCTGTGGTAATTTCTACATTAATCGTATCACAAAAACCTGCCATAGCTTCATCGATAGAATTATCCACTACTTCATAAATCATATGATGAAGACCACCTATATTGGTATCACCTATATACATACCAGGGCGTTTTCTAACAGCTTCTAAGCCTTTTAAAACTTTAATATTTCCTGCGCCATAATTTTGATTTTCTTGCATTTATTTTCCTTATAAAATAACTGGCATAATTACAGTTTGTAATTCTTCACTTGAAACTAAAAACGCCATATGAGGTTCATTTATGCTAAGTTTGAATGTTTCACTTTCAATAGAATTTAAAAAGTCAGTGATAAATTTATTTTTAATGCAAAGATTAAATTCTTCATCTATATTAAGTTCCATTTCAAGTTCAGTTTTTGCTTCCATATTATCTAAACTAATACCTTCAAATACAAGTTTATCTTTATGGAAATTTAATTTCATTTTTTCAGTGATTACATTGATTTTTTTCAATGCATCCATAAATTCTTCTGTTTTAAAAATAAATTCTTTTGTGATATTTTTTGGAATTACTCTTTCATAATCAGGGAATTTATCATTAATAAGTTTTGTAAAAAACTCAAAATTATCATTTTTTGCAATCAATATATTTTCATCATAATAAATTTCAATTTTTTCAAAAAAGATTTTTTGCATTTCTAAAATAGCTTTTTTAGGAATACAAAGGTTAAATTCTTTTTCATTTGTTTTATTTAGCGTGAAAACTGCTAAGCGTTTAGTATCTGTTCCTACGAAACTAATGTGAGTAGTTTTTATATCAAGTAAAGCACCATTTAAAGAATACTTTGGATTATTTGTATCAACTGCAGGTAGAATTTTTTTCAAAGATCTACTTAAATCACTTGAATCAATATCAAATTTATCTTTTCCTTCAGTACTTGGGAAATTTGGAAAATCTTCATAATTAAACATAGGAAGTTTATATTTAGTTCCTTTTTGTCTAATAAAAAGGAAATTTTCTATGGTTTCTAAGACTACATCTTCGTTATTTAAACTTTTTATAATATCTAAAATACTTTTAGCATTAGCAGTTGCAAAACCTGCACTTTCAACTTTAATTTTTTTGATTTTATAATTAATACCTATTTCATAATCACTTGCTCTTATGATTAGTTTATCTTCAACTACTTCAAAAAGTAAGTGAGAAGCGATATTGCTTGAGTCTTTTTTATCTACATAAGAATTAGTTAAAACTATGGCAGATTCTAAAGTGTTTTTATTAATGCTAATTTTCATTTTTACTTCCTTTGTTTTTTTTAAATTTATTTTATCATAATAATAAGCAATGTGAAAATGTGAAATGCTTTTTAAAAGTCTTTTTTTATAGAAATTTTACTCATAGAATAAAATTTTTTGTTTTTCACTTTTATTCACAGGGTGCTTTTTATTTTTGTCAAAATTTTATTTCTTAATTCTTCTACTATGGCTTTTAAGTTTTCATTTTCACTCATTAGCTCTTGAATTTTTTTAATATTATGTGAAATGGCCGTATGATCTTTCATATTAAAAAATCTAGCAAGTTGAGGCATAGACATAGTTGTAAGTTCTCTTGCTAAATATATCACAACCCTTCTTGCCATAACGATATTTTGTGTTTTTTTGTTTGATTTTATATCATTAGGTTTAAGATTATAGCTTTTTGAAACATCAGCAAGTATATCTTCAACACTGATATTTTCTTTTGTTTCTTTAATGTGATCTTTCATAAAGCTTTTAACAATTTCTAAAGTGATTTCTTGGTTAAAAAGCCTTGCTTGAGCATTTAAATTTGTAATCATGCCTTCTATTTCTCGGATATTATCTCCCATTGAAGTAGCGATGTAGCTTATAACTTCAGGTTTAAGATAAATAGCATTAAATTCGCATTTTTTCTTGATAATTGCGATTTTTGTATCAAGCTGAGGTGGAGTGATATCTGCGATGATCCCATTTGCAAAACGGCTTTTTAAGCGTTCTGTTATGCCCTTTAGCATATTTGGAGGATTGTCACTTGTCATGATGATTTGTCCAAATTTTTCTTTGATTTCATTAAAAGTAAAGAAAAATTCCTCTTGAATTTTGTCAGTTTTACCTAAAAACTGCACATCATCGATGAGTAAAACATCACAATTTTTGTATTTTTCATGGAATTTACTCATGGTTTTGTTATTTAAATGCATGGTAAAATCATTGATAAAATTATCACTAGTAGCATAAATAACTTTATATCCATTATCCAAACACACATTTCCGACAGCTTGAAGCAAGTGAGTTTTTCCAAGTCCTGTAGGGCCATAGATAAAGATAGGGTTGTATAATTTTCCAAGTTTACTTTTATCGGTAATGGCTTTGCAGGTTGCATAGGCAAATTGATTAGAATCTCCTACAACAAAACTTTCAAAAGTAAAAGAAGGGTTTAAAATAGTACTTTGAAATTTAATCTGTGAAATATCTGTAGAAAAATGTTTTTTCTCTACCTTTTGATCATTTGTGATGATTTTAACTTGAGGGTTAATTCCTGTTTTTACTTCATAAAAATAAGCTAATTTTTGTGCGTATTTTGTTTGTATAAATTTAGCTAAAAAATGATTTGGTGCGATAAATACTAAGATATTATTTTTACTTAATTTTTCACTAAATTGTAAGTGAGAAATGTAAGTATTGTATTCGTTATTGCTAATTTCAGTTTTAAATTCAAGTAAAAAATCTTTTATATTCATTATTTTTCTTATAAATTATGATGTAAAACTTAAAATTCTAGCTTATTTTTTATAAAAAATGGTTAAAATTATTCACATAAAAATTTAAATTTCACATCTATGTGAATAAAAAGGTGAAAAGTTTGAAAGTTTTAGGGATAGATCCTGGTTCTAGGTATTGTGGATATGCTATTGTAGAAAGAATTAATAATAAAAATCAACTCATAGAAGCAGGGCTTATCAAAATCAAACCTAATGATTTGCAGTATCAAATCACAGAATTATGTGAAGGGCTTGATCTAATCTTTAAAAATCATCAATTTGATGAGGTAGCTATAGAAGATATATTTTTTGCTTATAATCCAAAAACGGTTTTAAAACTAGCACAATTTCGTGGAGCTTTGAGTCTAAAAATCTTACAAACTCATGGAGAATTTGCAGAATACACGCCTTTGCAAGTGAAAAAAACCGTAACAGGTAAAGCAAAAGCTACTAAAGAGCAAGTAGCTTTCATGGTAAAAAGATTGCTTGGAATTTCAAAAGATATCAAGCCACTTGATATTACAGATGCTATTGCGGTGGCTTTGACACATTTAGCAAATTTGAGAGTAAAAAAGTAATTTTATTTTCCATTTCCTATAAAATAAATTTCAACATCATGTAAAAGTTTTTCACATATAGCTGAATCAGTGCTTTTTTCTACTACTAGGTTGATGTGATTTTTGGTATCTCTAAAGCTACCTGCAGATTTTGAATTTTTTAATTCTAATTTTTGATTATCTTTTAAATATTTGATAGTGATTACAAACTTATGTGCAGCACTTGCTTCGCCTAGATTAGTTTCTATTAAAACATTCATGTTTGATGCTTTTGCTAGGGTTGCTTGGGTTTTATTGATCACTTCTTTCATTCTTCTATTGAGTTCTAAAATTCTTGAAATGAATTTATTATCTATACTTTCAAATGCGATTTTTAATTTATTCATGATTTCTTGATTAGTTGGTTTATCAGGAGCTACATACACCATATAAAGGCCGTTTTTAATATCTACTTTTGTGCTTTTTGTATCACGCCCACTACCAAAAATTTTAATATAAATGGCATTATCAAGATATACTCTATCTATCATAGGCCCATAAATTTCATATTCTCTTTTTCTTACGATTACTTCTCTTGCGGCTACTTGAATTTTTACTGAACAATCATGAATTATAGGTTCCATTTCTTTTTTTATCTCAAGTAGTTCTCTAAGCATTTTCTATCCTTGTGTATTTTTAAATAAATTATAACAAAAAAAAATTGAATTTTTTTTGTTAATTTTAGTTTGTGATATTTTTATATATTTTTGATTTTAAATTAAAAATTTAAGGAAAAAAATGAAAATAAAAACTATAGTTTCAAGTTTAGTTTTGGCAAGTGCTTTATTTGCTGCAAATTCTCACCATGCTCATCATGGAGCTTCTGGAAGTATTTCATCACAAATCATGATGAGTATGCATGAACCTATGATGAAAAATCCTTTAGTACAAAGCAATGACATAGAAAGAGATTTTTTAGCTAATATGATTCCACATCATCAAGGTGCTATTGACTCATCTAAGATTTTGTTAGAACATACTAAAAGTGAAGAGATGAAAAAAATCGCTCAAAATATCATCAAAGCTCAAGAAAAAGAAATTCAAGAATTTCAAGAAATTCTAGATAAAAATCTTTATACAAAAACTCAAATTGATGAAGAAACTTATAAAAAATTCGTTCAAGAAGAAAAAGAGTTAATGCAAAAAATGATGATTTTAATGAGCTCGGTTAAAGAAAGCAAAAACATCAATAAAGACTTTCTAGAAGCGATGATAGCACATCATCAAGGCGCGGTAGATGCTTCAAAACAAATTTTATTTTACTCTAAAGACAAAACTATCACTGATATTGCTAAAAAAATCATCTTAGATCAAGAAAAAGAAATTCAAGATTTTACGAATTTATTAAAATATATGTAAAAATAGGTAGTTTGGTAAAACTACCTAGATATCATTTTGCATTTTCATAGATCATATTAAACATTGTATTTGCTATTTTGTCTTTGAAATTATTAATTTAAATAACTTTTATAATAGTTTTCAATTAATTGATAATTACAAAACAAATAAGTTATAAAATTGATATAACATACTAATATTTACATAATTTATGTTTTTTTATAATTTGTAATGTATAATCACAAAATTATAAAATATAAAATTTAGTACAAATTATTCATAAAATTCATTAAGTATATGAAAATAAGAGAATTAAAAATATTATAAAAAAGAGAATTTTAAAAAGTTTATATAAGAGTATTTGTAGAAACTAACAAATCACTTGTTATAAAATTAGTATTAAGTATGTTATTGTAATAAAAAATGATAATTATTATTAAATATGAGAGAGCATAAATAGTGGAAAAGCAAAATGAAAAATATACTTGTATCGACTTATTTGCTGGTGCTGGTGGATTATCATTAGGTTTTAAACAAACAAATAGATTTGATATATTAGCCCACATTGAATGGGAAAAGCCTATGGTTGAAACTCTTAGAAATGATTTAGTAAAGCGTTTTAATTTTACTTTAAAAGAAGCTAAAAAAAGAGTTATTAGATTTGACATTCAAAAGGTTGATGAATTAATAAATGGCTCATGGAGTGAAGAATCATTAAAAAATTATATTAATGATAATGATGAAAATATTGCAAAATATGGATTAAATGGTTTATTAAATGGTAAAAACATTGATATAATCATTGGAGGTCCACCTTGTCAAGCTTATTCTATTGCAGGTCGAGCTCAAGATAAAAATTCTATGAAAAATGATTACAGAAATTATCTTTTTGAGAGTTTTGCAAAAATTGTAGATTATTATAAGCCAAAGTGCTTTGTTTTTGAAAATGTGCCTGGTATGTTAAGTGCTAAACCTGGTAATAAATTTATAACACATAGAATTTATAGTGCTTTTGCTAAAATTGGCTATGATATAAAAAATCCAAATCAAATGAAAGATATAATTTACAATAGTAATGATTATGATGTACCACAAATTAGAAATCGTGTAATAATTTTTGGTGTTAAAAAAAATAATGAAAAAAAACAAAAACTGACAGATTTTTACACAATACTCAATAATCTAAAATCAAAAAATCCACCACTTATGCTAAAAGATGTGTTAAAAAATCTTCCTAAATTTAAACCATTAAAAATACCAATTAAAATAGATGGTAAAAATATATCTCATGAATTAGTTAGTAATTTTAATTTAACTCAAAATTTTCCTCGATTTAATAACCAGCGTGATTTAAAAGCTATGAAATTTTGGGTAGAAAATAGTATGAATAATGCTACTACAAAAGAAAAACTTGATTTTTATACTAAAATTACAGGGAAAATCTCAAAACATAATAAATATCGAAATTTAGAATGGGATAAACCAAGTCCTACACTTGTATCACATTTACAAAAAGATGGTTTTATGTTTATTCATCCTAGTCCAAAACAAAATCGTTCTATTACGATAAGAGAAGCTGCTATTTTACAAACTTTTCCAAATGATTTTGAGTTTATAGGTTCACAAGGATCTTGTTTTAAAATGATAGGTAATGCAGTCCCTGTGAATTTTGCAAAACATATAGCACTAGCAGTGGCAAAGGTTTTAGATGAGAGAAATTAATATAATAGTGGCTTGTGAAGAGAGTCAAAGGGTATGTATCGAATTTCGTAAACTTGGTTTTAATGCTTATAGTTGTGACCTTTTAGAGTGCAGTGGTAATCATCCAGAATGGCATTTTAATCATGATATTTTTAGTATTATAAAAAATAAAGGTGGCATAACACAAAGTGGAATAAATATTAATGTAAAAAAGTGGGATATGATGATAGCACATCCACCTTGTACTTTTTTAGCAGTTAGTGGTGCAAAATGGTATTATCATCCTGATGATAAAGATTTACCGATAGCAAAGCGCAGACCACATCCAAAATTTCCAAATAGAGCAAAAGATAGAGAAATAGCAGTTAAATTTTTCATTGACTTAACAAAGGTGGAAATCCCATATATTGCTATAGAAAATCCTATAGGTATTATGAATACTCGTTACCGTAAAGCAGACCAAATAGTTCAACCATATCACTTTGGTGACAGTGCAAGTAAAAAGACTTGTCTTTGGCTAAAAAATCTACCACTGCTTAAATATACAAATATAGTTGAACCAGGTGAATTTATAGAGTTTAAAAGTGGTAAACGTATAGCCAAATGGTATAGTGATGGATTAACTAAAACAAAATCAGCAAAAGAAAGACAAATTTGGCGAAGTAAAACTTTTCCTGGATTTGCTAAGGCAATAGCTGAACAATGGGGCAAATTTATAAAAAATGAATTAAATAAAAAGGATAAAAAGTGAAAATTTATTTAAGAAAAGTAGATAAACAGTGTATTGAAAAACAAATCAGTATAAAGCAATATATATTACATAGTTTTTTTGGTAGTGCAAAAGATCAAGAAATAATATCAATGAAAGGTACTTTATCAAACGAAAGTGGTGAGGTAAAAATACTAACATCAACAGATCCACGACTTGGCGGGGATATTAAAAAGATTATAAATGCAGAAGTTGCTGAAATTGTCCAAACTGAGCCTAGTTATCAACTTAGTATTAATGATATATTACTGTTTGCATATATTGGATCAAAAAAATATATGCTTGAAATTATTACAAAAAATGATGCAAGATATCAAGTTTTATTAGATTTGGTAAATAATCCACAATTTAAGACTAGAAACGGATGGGATAATTTACACTTACTCGCTTATAGTGATAATGAAGAGCCAAATTTTCTTAACAATACTAGCAATAACAACAGTGTAGAAATTGATGAAAATTTAAGAGAAAAAGGTGGAGAAAATATCATCTTGTATGGTGTGCCAGGTAGTGGTAAAAGTCATACTATAAAAATAAAGTATCCACAAAATGAATATATCTTTGAAAAATTAGTTTTTCATCCTGACTATTCATATAGTGATTTTGTAGGACAAATAATGCCTATTGTAAAAGATGAAATCGTAAGTTATGATTTTATACCTGGACCTTTTACAAATATTTTAAAAAAAGCATACAATAACCCAAGTGGTAAATATATTTTAGTTATTGATGAAATAAATCGTGGCAATGCTCCTGCAATATTTGGTGAAGTTTTTCAACTACTTGATAGAGATGAAGATGGAAATAGTAATTATGCTATAAATAATGATAATATAGCAAAAATAGTTTATAAAGGTAATACACAAAGACATATAAAGATTCCATCAAACTTATGGATAATTGCCACAATGAATACAAGTGATCAAAATGTCTTTACACTTGATACTGCTTTTCAGCGTAGATTTTCTATGCAACTTATTAGAAATTCTTTTGATAAAAATAAAAAAGAGTTTGAAAGTGAAGAAAAATACAATGAATATAAAAATTTTATAGATAAGAAAATTTTAAATACCGATGTTACTTGGCAAAAATTTTGTAAAACTATAAATTCGATCATATCCAAAAGCGATAATGATGTTAACTCCATGGAAGATAAAAGACTTGGTGTATTTTTTGTAAGAAATGATGACCTAGAAAGTAAAGAAAAATTTGCTCACAAAGTTTTAAAATATCTTTGGGATGATGTTTTTAAATTTGACAAAGATAAACTTTTTAATAAAAATAAATACCACACACTAGAAGAAGTCATTGAAAGATTTGTTAATGAAGATGGAAAATCTCAATTTGATATTTTTATCGATGATGTTAAGGCTATGTTATATGTTTAATTTAAGGGAGCATTGCTTTATGGACAATGAATTAGACGATAATTTTGTTGGTATTAGAAGTAAAGAAAATAAGCTTCAAATTTGCTTTCCACTAGGGATTAACTTAGATTGTGATGACAAGAATATAAGAACAGATATTAGAAAACTAATATCTGTACTTTTAAAATTTAACAAATCTCATACAAAATCTTATTTTGTAGATAATAAAAACGAACAGATCGAGCAATCATTTCCACTTATTGCGTATAAAAATATCATAGAATATTTTCTTTCTCACGGTTACTATACCGAGCGAGAAAATATCTATCAAACCACTACAAAAGGTAAGATAAACTTTGCTAGAACGATTAATAAAAATCGCCCTAACATCCAAAATAATAATTCTGTAATTTATATGCAGTTTCAAGCTAAAAAAAATCAAGCCAATAAAAATGGGTTAATTACAGCTATAAATAGATATTGTGTTTATGAGGCATTTTGCAAATTTGGTTTTGCTTACAATTCATTTATGCCACCAAAATACAACTTACCAATAAATAAAAATCAATGTCTTTATGTTTTGCAAAGTAAATTAGATAATACATTTGATGATAAAAAACGATTACTTTTTAGTTCTATGAGAGATATGCTTTTACAAAGTGATAAATCCTTAAAAGAGAGCGAGTTTAAATTTGGAACAACGGCTTTTCATACTATTTGGGAAAAGATGATAGATAGAGCATTTGGTGCTACAGATAAGGATGAATATTTTCCAAAAACTCAGTGGAAATTAAAATATACAGATAATAAAGATAATAGCTCATTACAACCTGATACTATTATGATTGATGATGGCAAAATCTATATATTAGATGCAAAATACTACAAATATGGTGTAAAATTAAAAGGATTGCCGCAAAGTAGTGACATAATTAAACAGGTAGCTTATGGTGAATATACAGAATATAAAACAAAAAATAATAAGATATATAATATTTTTTTGATGCCGTATAACAAACAAAATAATAATTTTGAAGTTAAAATAAATGGTATTTTTGAAAATATTGGAAAAGCTACTATTGAATGGAAAAACAGCAAAAGCTACACAGAAATTCAAGGCCTCTTAGTAGATACTAGATTTTTAATTTATAATTATGATAAGATTGGTTCTACACATAAAGAACAATTAATTACAGCAATTAGCGATATTGACCACTAGGATATACAAAAATATAAAGCTCTTTTGGATTACCTACAGCTTTTTTGTATCGTTTATCACTAGATTTTAAATTTTTAATATATTTATCTTGTAAGCTTTGTTTTGCTATGTTTGCCATTATTTTCCTTATAAAGAACCCTAATAATGACCTTAATTAATTGAAAATAATTATAACACAAAAGAAATTAATTGAAATCAAAGATCATTTAGTTTGTTTATATATAGCATTTTGAAAGCATTTTTTGGAAATTAAAGAAATCGAAAGAAATAAAAAATGGTGGCTCCGATTGGACTTGAACCAACGACCACCACCATGTCAAGGTGGTGCTCTACCAACTGAGCTACGGAACCAAAAAATGAAAATTATATAAAAATATTTTTACATTGTGCTTAAAATCACTTTTTAACTTTTTTCATATCATTTAGCCATAAGTCTAGCTGTGCTTCAAAGCCTATGCCTTTGCTATGATAAAATTTCAAATCTTTTTCTAGATATCTTTGCTTAACCCAACCACCAAAATCATGCGGGTAAAGGTAGTTTTTTCTTTGAGGGTTGTTATTATCAAGATAAGGGAGTATTTTTAATGCGGGGTTGTTTTGCACATAATTTAGCGCTTCATTTATAGCAAGATAGCTTGAGTTTGACTTGGGCGAACTTGCTAAAAATACCACACATTGAGCTAAGATGATTCTAGCTTCAGGATAGCCTATGTTTTTTACTGCTATGAGTGTGCTTGTGGCTAGATTAAGTGCTTGTGGGTTTGCATTTGAGATATCTTCACTTGCAAATATCACTAATCTTCTAGCGATGAAATCTGCACTTTCACCCCCATCAATCAACCTTGCAAGATAATACAAGCTCGCATCTACATCACTTCCCCTTAAGCTTTTTATCATAGAACTAGCTAGTTTATAGTGTGTGTCTTTACTTGAAGTACCATCGCTTAAAACATTTGCTCTTAATTTTTTTAAAGTTTCAAGCGTGATATGAGTGCTATCTAAAGCCAAAGCAAACTCACATAAATTTAAAAAGCTTCTTGCATCATTTGCACTAGAAGTGATTAAAAAGTCTTTGGCATCATCATCGATTTTACATTGGAGTTTTTCTTGTACCTTTGTGGCAAGTTTTTCTAAGTCTTTATACTCTAAACCTTTAAATTCAAAAAGCATGCTTCTACTTCTTATACCTGAAGTTAAAGTAAAATAAGGGTTTTCAGTGCTTGCACCTATGAAAAGGCATTTTTGATTTTCCAAAGGGATTAAAAGCATTTCTTGTTGAGTTTTTGAAAGCCTATGTACCTCATCGATAAATATCAAAGGTTTATATAAAGAATTTTCATAATTACTTAGTATTTTTCTAAGTTCTTCAAGCTTAAAATTTCCTCCATCAAACTCATAAAAGTCTAGTTTATACTCATACGCTATAGCCCTTGCAAAAGAAGTTTTTCCACAACCTGCTGGCCCAAAAAATACACTATGAGGGAGTTTTGAAACTTGTATGAATTTTTTAAAAATTTCTACTAAATTTTCTTGTCCTAAAACCTCATCTAAAGTTTTAGGACGAAAAGTTAAGCTTAAATTTGTCATTGTGGATTTATGGTAAGTCTTTCACCATTAATGATAGTTGTAACATCACTTTTATTAGAATCATCATAGATAAAATCAAGTACATAAGAGCCATTATTATCTACAAAATAAGTATCAAAATTTGCAAAATCAGGCCAAATTTGACTAGGAAGAATTTCAGTGTTTGCGTGAAATTGTGATTTTATATTATTTTCAGTGAAAATAGTTTGCCCATTTGCGTCAAATTTTTTACCTTCTTTTTCAAAGCTTAGGTTATTTAAGATGATTTGCGGGTTTGCTTTTAAAAACTGACTTGCTAAAAGCATCATAGAGAAAATATCAGTGTTTGAGTTTTGCACTAAACTATCATAAGCTTTTTTAGAAAGATTATTAAAATTCATATCTAAGTTAATGTTATTTAGCATAAAGTTTTCATTTGCAAGGTTAAATTTAGCTAAATCTAGTTTTAAAACACTATCATAATCATTTTGAGCATTTTGAGCTGTTTTTGCAAAAATTTTTAATTTATCAAAGTCAAAAGCAATGGAACTTATAAAATTAGCACTATCAATGCTTATATTTTGCTCACTATTTCTACTAGGGCTAAAAATATCACTAAAACTTAATTTTTGTATAGGAAATTCAGAAATTTTGATATTTTTTGCTTCTAATTTTTCTTCATGAGATAGTTGTTCTAACAAAACATAACCTAGATTAAGTTCCATATTTTTTACAAATTCCTCAGAACCTGTAATCTTAAAAGATGTGTTATTTAAAACTAAATTTGTATCATTGCGCGTAAAATTAATATCATTTATTTTTGCATTGATGTTAATGTCTCCACCTTTTGCACTAACTAAGATTTTAAAGATTTCTTCATTTGGGAAAATGCCTTTTAAGTCTTCATTTTCATTTAAAATAGAAACGATAGCATTGTTACTTGCAAAAAAATTATTAGAAAAATCCACATTCACTTTAAAACTATAAGGCAAGTCATTCAGTGTAGCTATAAAACTTCCTTTGGAATTTAAAAGTCCTTTGGTGTAGTTAGCATCTTCAACACTATAATATGCTGTATCTTGGCTCATTTGAGCAAATATTTTTCCATTGATTGAGTTAATGTAAGAAGCTGAGGCAAAAAACCCTATAGCTAGTAAAACTACTACTACAACCCCTGCGATGATTTTTTTCATTCATTTTCCTTAAGTGAAATTTTAAAAATTATATATTTTTATTACTAACTAATGTTTATAAAATTCTCACATTTATACATTACTTAACTTTTTTTCTTATAATTGCACTATTTAAAATCAAAGGTAAAAAAATGAAACTTTTTGGAACAGATGGAGTACGCGGTAAAGCGGGGGAGTTTTTGGATTCGTTTTTAGCTATGCGTTTGGCTATGGCAGCTGGAATTTATTTTAAAGACAAAGCCCTTACAAATAATATCTTAGTAGGAAAAGATACAAGAAGAAGCGGTTATATGATAGAAAATGCTATCGTTTCAGGGCTTACTTCTATAGGATATAATGTTATAGAAATAGGTCCTATGCCAACACCTGCTATTGCGTTTTTAACTGAAGATATGCGTTGTGATGCAGGGATTATGATATCAGCTTCACACAATCCTTACTATGATAATGGCATTAAATTTTTTGATGCACACGGAAATAAACTTGATGAGCAAGCAGAAGCAAAAATAGAAGAAATTTATTTTAATGATAAACTCATAGAAGAAGCAAGAACAACAAAATCACAAATTGGCCAAGCAAAAAGAATTGATGATGTAATAGGAAGATATATTGTTTCTATAAAAAATTCTTTTCCTAAAGAGCTGACTTTAAAATCTTTACGCGTTGTTTTAGATGTGGCTCATGGGGCTTCTTATAAGGTAGCACCTACGGTTTTTAAAGAACTTGGTGCAGATGTGATTGTGATCAACGATAAGCCAAATGGTTTAAATATCAATGAAAATTGCGGGGCTTTACATCCTTTAAATTTAGCTTTGGAGGTAAAGAAATTTAGGGCAGATGTGGGTTTTGCTTTTGATGGAGATGCGGATCGTTTGGTTGTTGTGGATGAAAAAGGCGAAGTAGCTCATGGAGATAGTCTTTTGGGTGTTTTAGCTTTATTTTTGAAAAAACAAGGCAAGTTAAAATCAAGCGTAGTTAGCACTATAATGAGCAATGGTGCTTTAAAAGAGTTTTTAACTAAACATAAAATCATACATGAAACTTGCAATGTAGGCGATAAATATGTACTTGAAAAACTCAAAGAATGCGGTGGAAATTTTGGTGGAGAGCAAAGTGGGCATATTATCTTTAGTGACTATGCAAAAACTGGAGATGGTTTGGTAGCTGCTTTACAATTTAGTGCTTTAATGCTTAGTGAAGCAAAAAGTGCAAGTGAAATTTTAAATCAAGTTAAGCCTTATCCACAACTTTTACATAATCTTAAAATTTCAGAGAAAAAAGACTTAAGCAAGCTTGCAGGTTTAGATGAATTGAAAAAAGATTTAGAAAAAAAAGGAATTGCTAGTTTGTTTAGGTATTCAGGTACAGAAAATTTAATACGCTTATTGCTTGAAGCAAAAGACATTAAGCTTTTAGAAAAAGAAATGAAAGCTGTTGAAAGCTTTTTTATGAAAGCGTTGAATGCTTAAAATCCTGCCTTTAAAATTTTGGCTTGTTTTTGCTTTGATTTTTATACTAGATCAAGCAAGTAAGTATTTATTTTTGCAGGGGCTTGAGTATAAGGGTGAATTTTTTGATTTAGTTTTAACCTATAATACCGGTGTGGCTTTTTCGATGTTTGCCTTTTTAGGAGAGTATTTAAAATACATACAGCTTGTTTTTATTTTGGCTTTGTTTGGGTATTTACTTTATCAAAAAGAGTTTTTTAAAACCCATTTGATCGCTTTTGCCATTATGCTATCTGCTGGCTGTTCAAATTTACTTGATCGTTTTGTGCATATAGGCGTGGTGGATTTTGTATTTTGGCACAAGTGGTTTGAATTTGCTGTGTTTAATTTTGCTGATGTGATGATTAACATTAGCGTAGCTTTGATTTTAATAAAAGAAATTTTTAATAAAAAAGGAGAAAAATGTTAGATTTTTTGAATGAATGGTATTTATGGATTAAAATGGTGCATTATTTGGCTTTTGTTTCATGGATGGCTGGAATGTTTTATTTACCAAGACTTTTTGTCTATCACACAGAGCATAAAGACAATAAAGGCTTTGTGGAAGTGGTGAAAATTCAAGAAAGAAAATTGTATTTTTATATCCAAACTCCTGCTATGATAGCTACTGCAATCACTGGAAGCTTAATGATGATGGCTAATAAAGATGTGTTAATGGTAGGTGGATATATGCATGCTAAATTAACCTGTGCTTTACTTTTGATCATTTATCATTTGCAAAATTATTATTATTATAGACAACTTCAAAATGATACTTGCCAAAAAAGTGGAAAATTCTTTAGAGCTTATAATGAAATTCCAACGATATTATTTATAATCATCGCTATTATGATGGTGGTAAGACCGTTTTAATAAAAAGCCTTTTTTAAGGCTTTTTATCCTTTAAACTCCATACTTTTAAAATCAAGTGGATCAACATTTTCTTGCATGATATTAATGCGTTCTTTATCTTGTAAGCGTTTATCATCTCTAAATACAGCACGTACTAAATCCATACCTGTGTAAAAGTCTTTCATCAAGACCATAAACAAATAACGTCCAAATTCACTTGTATATAAAGTATTGTTTTCTTTTTTTATAGCTTTACTTAGTTTAAGGCCTAAAAGTTCGATGAAAAGATCTTTTTCTAAATTACAATCTAAAGTTTTGTTAAATTTATCAATTTCGATTTTACCGGTAAACATTTCGGTTAAAAAGACATATTTGATGATTTCTTTTTTACCAAAATTAGCTTTAGCAATATTTGCATTTTGTTTTTCTTTGATGAGTTTAGAATAATCATTTAAATTAAAAGCATTGATTAAAAGTTCTCCATCTAAAAAGCTAAAAGCCCCACTTCCCACGCCTAAATACTCATGATGGCTACTTACATACTCATCATTAAAGCTACTTTTTTCTAAAGAAAATGACCATGCGTTATTTCTTTCATAATCTTTGAAAAAATCTACAATGATTTTATAAAACTCAAATTCATTATCTTTAAAACTTACTCCTAAAGTTTTTGCGATATTATCTTTTGTGAGGTTTGATTTCATCAAAGGATAAGTTGTGATTTGTTGAGGTTTTAAACTTTTGGCTATTTCTAAATCATTGAGTAATTGTTCTTTAGTTTGAGAAGGAAAATTAAAAATCAAATCAAGACTCATAATAGGAAGCACACCTATGGCTTTAGAGAGTTTTTCCTGAAGTTCTTTACTAGAGCCAAATTTATGATATCTTGCTACTTTTTTTAAGGTATCATCATCAAAACTTTGTATACCACAGCTTAAGCGATCTATTAGCCCTTTAAACATTTCTAATTTTTTTGGGTCAATATGGTTTGGATCGCTCTCGCAAGAAATTTCTTTGATATTAAATAATTTTTTGCAAAGTTCTAAAGTTTTAGCAAGCTCTTCTTCGTTGATTAAAGTAGTACCACCACCCACATACATAGAGGTAAAATTAAATCCTTTGTCTTTGATTTGTTTGATTTCTTCTCTTAAACTTTCAAAATATCTTTTTGCTAAATCTTCATTGTAATAATACTTATGAAAACTACAATATGGGCAAAAAGTATGGCAAAATGGTATGTGAGCATAAAGCATATAAGATTTTTTTGGATTAACTTTTTTTTCTTGTCCTTCTTTTAAAAGTTTAACATTAAAACCATTCTCTAAAGATTTTTGCATAGCCTTGTGTGAGTAAGAAAGAGCTAAGTTTTGTAAAAAATTCATATTTTTCCTAAAAATTTCATTTTGTAGTTATTTAAAAAGACTATAATTGTATCATATTTTTACAAAGGCTTTATAATGAAAAAGATTTTTATAGCATTTTTTGTATTTTTATTAGGGCTTATAAGCGTGTCAAATTCTGCGCCTTTAGATGAAATTTTCCAAGATGTTAATGTTTCAGGTAGTATGCGTTATCGCTTTGAGCATAATAGCCCAAAAGATAGAGGAAATAATAATTTTAATCAAAGAATTCAAATTCAAATGCATTAACAACTAAGCCTTAAAGACTTAGTTGTTATAAAAGTTTTCCTTTAAGTTTTCTTCCATAGCTTTGATGTTTTCTTTTGATTCTTCTTTAGCGTTAAATCCTCCACCAAAAGCTTTCATAACATCTACAATGGAATTTGCAAGCTCATAAGATGAGTTAGTATAAGAAAGTTTAGCATTTAAATAATTTCTTTGATCTTGTAAAAAATCAGCCAAGTTAATCACACCATTTTCATATCTTAAAGTAGAAATTTCATAAATTTTACTTTGAGCTAGAAATAAATTTTTATAATTTTGCTCATTTTCATAATAGCTTTGGCGGTTAAATAAAGCAAGTCTTATTTCTCCAAAGGCTGTTTTTAAGGTATTTTCATATTGTAAAAACGCTTCATCTTTGGTAAGTTTTGCGATATTAACATTATTCATAATCTCACCCCAATGAAAAATCGGCATTGCAAAATTTCCAGCTACATTCCAAGTATTGCTTCCATGTTTGACTAAAAGATCTAAATCATTACTTTGAAAGCCCAAAAGTCCTGTTAAAGAAAGGTTTGGTAAAAATGCAGTTCTAGCTACTCCAACAAGATAGTTTTTTTCTTCTAAAGTTTTTAAACTAGCTTGTACATCAGGTCTTTGAAGTAAAATTTCACTGCCAATGCCCTCAGGTATGCTAAGTTCGTATTGTCCTATTTTTTTATACTCTATGCTATTATAAAGTATATCATCAATATCATTTGAAGTTAAGATTTTTAAAGCTTTGGTATTAGCTTCTTTTTGAATTTTAGCATTTGTGAGTAAAACTCTTGAATTTTCAAGCTCAGCTTTAAATTTATTAAGCTCATACTCACTAATTACTCCGAGTTTAAAATGCTCTAATTTTAACTCATAAGTTTTTTGATAACTTTGGGTTGTTTCTTCTAAAATTTTTACTTGCTCGCTTAGGCTTGCTAGGTTAAAATAAGTTTTTACTACATTAGAGATTAAGCTTAATCTCGCACTTTCATAGTCAAACTCACTAGCTTGTAATTTTGCTTTTGAAGCGCTATAAGTATCTCTGTATTTGCCCCATAAATCTACTTCATAGCTTAAATTTAAACCCATGTTAAAATCATTACCATAAGCAAATTCATTGCTTTTATTGCTTGGAGCATTAATGCTAGTTTTTCCTCTTGCTCCGCTAGCGCTTCCATCAAGCTTAGGAAGCAAATCGCTTCTTGCTATACCTAAAGTTTCATAAGCTTTTTGTAAATTCATATATGCAATTTGCAAGTCGTTATTGTTTTTTAAAGCTTGATCGACTAAGGTGTTTAAATAATTATCATCAAAAGCTTTCCACCATTGTTTATTAATGCTAATGTTTTGATCTAAACTTTTAGTGTAATTTACATCTTTGATTTCTAAATTTGGTTTTAAACTGCAAGCTGTTATTAAAAAACAACTTGCAAAAATTATTAACTTACGCATTGATTTTACCTCTTTTTTTATCAAGCCATTTATTAAAACTTTCTAGTAAATAGAAAAATAAAGGTACAAAGAAAATGGCTATAGTAGAAGCTGCTATCATACCCCCTATGACACCTGTACCTATTGCATGACGACTTGCGCTTCCTGCTCCATAAGCAAAATATAAAGGTAAAATACCACAAATAAATGCTAATGAAGTCATTACAATAGGTCTAAATCTTAATTTTGCTGCACTAATAGAAGCTTCAAAAATACTTTTTCCTTTTTTAAGGTGTTCTTCCATGGCAAACTCAACAATCAAAATGGCATTTTTAGCTGAAAGACCTATTAAAAGTAAAAGCCCTGTTTGAAAATATATATCATTTTCTAAGCCTCTAAGCCATACAAGAAGTAAAGAACCAAACACCGCAAAAGGCACAGCAGTGATTACTGCTAAAGGCATAAGCCATCTTTCATACTGAGCTGCTAGAATTAAAAATACAAATAAAAGCCCTAGTACAAAAGCTACTTGACCTGCACCACTACTTGTAACTTCTTGATAAGCTGAGCCTGACCAAGCAATAGAATAATCCTCTCCCAAAGTTTCTTTAGCAACTTGAGCAATAGCATCAATTGCTTGTCCTGAAGTATAACCCGGAGCAGGATCGCCTTGCACTAGTGCTGATGGGAACATATTAAAGCGTTTTACATCATCAGGCCCAACCCCTCTATGAAGTGTTAAAACACTATCTAGGGCTATCATAGAACCATCTTTTGCTCTAACAAAGATGTTTTTTAAGGCATTTTGAGTATTTCTAAAATCTCCAATGGCGCTAATATTTACACGATAATTTTTTCCAAGCATAGAAAAATCATTCACATAATAAGTTCCTATGGTAGCATTTAATGTGCTAAATACATCTGCTAAATTTAAACCATAAAGTTTTACCTTATCACGATCAATTTCTAATTTTAATTGTGGGAAATTAGTATCAAGCGTTGTTCTTACATTGCTAAGTTCAGGACGTTTGTTTGCTGCTTCAACTAATCTATTTACATCAACTTGAATTTCATCATAACTTTTACCACCACGATTTTGTGCATACATTTCAAAACCACCGGTTAAGCTTAAACCTTGTATTGGTGGTGGATTAACAAAGAAAGTTTGGAAATTTGGATTTAAGAAATATTGTTTATTATACATACTAGTTAAATCAAAACTACTAGTATCTCTATCATTCCAATTTTTCAAATTTACAAACATTGCACCGGCGTTTTCTTTTAAAGAGCCTGTGAAAAGATCATAACCTATAAGTCCTACTACATTTGTTACATTTTCATTTTTACGAATTTCATCTGCCATGGCATCCATGGATTGAGTAGTTCTATTAAGCGAAGATGCTGCAGGTAAGTTAACAATAGTTAAGAAGTTTCCTTGATCTTCAGGTGGAACGAGTGAATTAGGTACAAGTTTGAAAAGTCCATATAAACCACCTAAAAAGATTATAAAAATCAATACAAATCGCACGGTTCTTTTAAGTATATAAGCTACACCGGCTCCAAAAACTTCAGTAGACCAATCAAAAATATCATTAAATTTTTTAACTAAATAAAATGGCTCACCCTCATTTCTTCTTAAAAAGATCGCACATAAAGATGGGGTTAGTGTTAAGGCTACAAAACCTGAGATTGCAACTGAAATTGCAAGGGTTATAGCAAATTGTTTTTGAATTTCTCCCACAAAACCGGATATAAATGAAACAGGTATAAACACCGCACAAAGCACAAGAACGATAGATACAACAGGCGCAGCAACTTCATCCATAGCTTTAATAGCTGCTTCTTTTATGCTTATATTTGGATCTTCATGCATGATTCTGTCAATATTTTCAACCACGATAATTGCATCATCAACAACAATACCAATGGCAAGTACTAAGGCAAAAAGTGTAAGTAAGTTAATACTAAAGCCTAAGACATATAATCCTGCAAAAGTTCCTAAAATAGAAACAGGCACAGCAATCATAGGTATAATGGTTGAGCGGAAATTTTTTAAGAATAAATACATTACAATCACAACCAAAATAAGTGCTTCAAAGAAAGTTTTTACTACTTCTTTAATAGAAGCTTTAATAAATACGGTTGTATCATAAGGCACTTTATAAGTTAAACCCTCAGGAAAACTTTTTGCTAATTCTTCAAATTTTTTCTGCACTAATTCAGCTGTACTTACTGCATTTGCTCCAGTTTGTAAGAAAATCAAAATAGGAGTAGCGTCATTTCCGTTTAATCTACCTTTAAAGGTATATTCTCTTGAACCTAAAGAAACTTCAGCTACATCTTTAAGTCTTAAAAAAGAACCATCACTATTTGCTTTTATGATGATGTTTTCAAATTCTTTAGTGTTTTTTAATCTTCCTTGCATAGTTACTGAATACACATAAGGAGATCTTTCTACCACAGGCTCTTGACCTATCTTACCAGTAGCATATTGAGCATTTTGCTCGCTAACTGCAGCAATAACATCCGTTGCAGTAACTTGGTATTTGTTTAATAAATCAGGATTAAGCCAAATTCTCATAGAATAATTTCTTGAGCCAATAGCTACAGCATTACCTACACCAGGAACCCTAGCAAGATCATCTAAGATATTTAATGCAGCATAATTATACACTTCAAGTGAATCCATAGAACCATCAGGGGAATATAAAGTAGCAACTTCTAAAATACTTGAGCCGGTTTTTCTTACACTAACACCGGTTTTTTTAACATCTTCAGGAAGTCTTGCCATAGCAGCTGAAATTCTATTATTAACATCAACTGTTGCTTGGTCAGGATCTGTACCTATGTTAAAATACACACTTAAACTCATATCACCTGAAGAACTTGAGGTTGAATCCATATAAATCATATTTTCAACCCCATTGATTGCATCTTCAAGAGGAATAGCCACCGTTTGAGCCACCGTTTGAGCATCAGCACCTGAGTAATTTGCACTTACTTTTACAACAGGTGGAGTTAGAGAAGGGTATTGTTCTACAGGCAAAGAATAAAGGCCTATAATCCCTGCTAAAGAAATGATAATAGCTACAACAGAAGCAAATACAGGTCTTTCTATAAAAAATTTAGAAAACATTATTTATTCTCCATTACGCTAACACTTGCACCAGGACGGATTTTTTTGAAGTTATTTAAAATCACTTTATCGCCATTTTTTAAGCCCTTATCAATGATTGCTTTATCAGAAGTTTGATAAATAACATTAACAATAGTTTTAACTACTTTTCCATCTACTAGAGTATAAACATAAGTAGCACTATCATCTTGTAAAAGTGCAACTTGAGGAATTTCAAAACCATCTTTTTGAACAAAGCCTTCAACATGAACATTTGCAAAAGAACCAGGCATTAAACTTGAGTTGTTATTGTCAAAAATAGCCTTTGCTTTTACTCCACCACTATGGGTGTCTATAACACTATCTATAAAATATAATTTTCCATTAAAAAGCTCTCCGCCAACATTAGCTTGCACTTGGATATTTTCTAATTGCCAGTTACCGCTTTGAATATTTTTATTCATATTGATTTTATCTACATCAGAAATATAAAAGTCTGCAAAGATAGGGTTAATGTTTGTAATACGCACAAGCTCAGTTGATGAAGCATTTACATAATCGCCCACATCCATTAGCGCATCTCCCAAAACCCCATCAAATGGAGCGCTTACTACGGTATATTTTAAATCTAATCTTGCATTAGCAAGCTTTGCTCTAGCGCTTTCTAAATTAGCTTTAGTAGAATTAAATTTAGCCAAGCTTGCATCAAATTCTTTTTGTGAAATAGCATTTTTTTCTATTAGAATTTGATCTCTTTTGAAATTTTTTTCAGCATCATCAAAACTAGCTCTTGCTACCAAAGCTTCTCCATAAGCCATATTTACACTTGCTTGGTATTTATCAGGCTCTATAAGAAAAAGTTTATCGCCTTTTTTAACAGCTTGACCGCTTTTGAAATATTTTGCTTTGATTTCGCCACTTACTTTAGGTTTGATTATCACATCTAATTCAGTGCTTAATCTTGCAGGATAAGTAAATTCTAAAGGTAAATTAGCACTTTGCATAGTCATAATGCTAACAGGTTGAGGAGGGAGTTGCTTAACTTGTGCGTTTTTATCATCTGAGCATGCCACAAATATAAGTGAAGCACAAGCTAGGGTTAAAAGTTTTGTTTTCATTGGTTTCCTTAAAATTATTTATTTAGCTAAACAAAAAAGTAATTTATATTACAAAATGTATGATTACTATTTTATCAATCTTTAGTTAATTAAAATTAACAAGTCCTTGAGTGAAGAGCTTTACGATTTTTTTTGCGTGATTTTGCTGTTCTTTTTTACTCATCGAAACCTTATTTTCAAAAGTGCTTTGTATAAAAAAGGTTCCTCTAAGCATAGCGCAAAATGTATAGCTTAAAAATTCAGCATTTTTGGCTAAATTTTCATTTTCTTCTTCAAATCTTTTTTGAAGTACATATTCTACCTCTTTTCTATTATCTCCTTTAAACCATTTGCCAAAGTCAAATTTTTCATTATAAATTTCTGAATAGATAAGTCTTACTATGGCTATGGTTTTAGCGTCATTAAAAATTCCCAAATAAGCTTTTGCAAATTGATGTAGAAATTCTTCTAAATTAGCATTGGGTGAAAGTCGCATATTTTTATTTAAAATAGCTAGAAAATGATTTTCTGCAAAATCATTTAAAACTGCTTCAAATAAACCTTCTTTACTTTTAAAATGCTCATACACACAAGAAAATGAACCACCAGCTTGCTTGATAATATCTTTAAGATTAGTTGCTTCGTAGCCGTTTTCTAAAAACGACTCCGCAGCAATTTGTTTGATTTTTTCAAGCCTTGCTTGAGATTTTAAAGAAAGTCTTTTTTCCATTTTAATGTTTTTTGTGTTCTATGATTGAATTTTTAGGATAGACAAAATTACTTTCTCTTGTGATTATGATGTTTTTATCATCAAGTGCATAAGCTTTGATAGTTAAAGGTATTACGGTATCTTTTCTATCATTATCAGCTAGTTTTTTAGTAGCTTTTAAAACAACTATTTGTTTATCTTTTTCACCAGCTTTTAATTTAAAAGGTTTTTTTGGTCTAATGATTTCTAAACCATCTTCAATGCCTTGTAATTTCACATCAAAATAATACTCATGAGTTTTATTGTCTGTGTTTTGAAATAAAAATACATAAGCATTGCTAATGATTAATTCTCCATCATGGGTTTTTCTAATTTGGTAAAGCTCACTAGAACGATTGATATTTAAAAGCATATTTTCTTTTTTACTTCCCATTAAAACTAAGGCTGCAAAAACACCACATAAAACCACTAAATATCCGATAGTTCTAAATCTAAAATATTTTACTTTTTCTCTTGTTTCAATAGCTTTTGCACTAGTCCAGTTAATCAAACTAGGGCGATCAAATTTGGCTTGAATTTTTGAACAAGCATCAGCACATTCAAGACAGTTAATACACTCAAGTTGCATTCCTTGGCGTATATCTATATGTGTAGGACAAATTTTTACACAGGCTTCACAGCCTATACATTCACCTTGTGGTGGTTTTTGATAAAGTTTGGTATGTCCATCATAAATCACACCCCCTCTTTTATCATCATAGATAACTTGAACGGTGTTATTATCAAACATTACAGATTGAATTCTTGCATAAGGACATACATAAACACAAAATTTTTCACCCAAATACACTATATCAAAAGTAAAGGCCAAAGAGGCACAAAATAAAATCCCTAAAAGCAATAAATGATCAGCAGGGTTTTGAATATATACAAAAAAATCTTCAGGTGGCACAAAATACCATAAAAAAGCACTCATCATTAATAGAGAAAAAAGATAAAAAATCACAATACTTAAAGCTTTTTGAACAAAAAATCCCTCAGCTTGTTTTTGTTTGTTTGCTGTGCTTTTGTGAATTTTAAAGATTTTTGTTTGTAATAAATCTCTATAAATAACTCTAGCAATAGTTTGAGGACAACTCCATGCACACCAAATTCTTCCTGCTAGGGTGGTAACAAAAAGTATGGTTAAAAACATACCCATGATAACAAAAGGCATTAAATAAAGCTCTTGGGTGTCAAAAGCAATAAAAAACAAATTAAGTTTTTTATGGTCAAAACTTAATAAAAAGAAATGATTTCCATTGATTTTTACAAAAGGTAATGCTATGAAAATAATCATAGAAATGATATAAGCTATATACCTTTTTTTAGTATAGTTGGTGATACAAGCACTCATTTTTATTTTCCTTAAAAAAAGTTTTTTTAATTGTAGTACTAGAAAAATTAAACCAAACTTTGTCTTAATTAAGAATTTATGTTTAATTTTTATTTATGTAATTATTACAAAAATAAATTTTATTTTCAAGTGAAATTGTGATATAATCCTTTTTTTAATTTTATTTAAGAAAGGTGGTGAGGGTCGTGCCAGGAATTAAGGTACATCCTAATGAGTCTTTTGATGAAGCGTATAGAAAATTCAAAAAACAAGTAGATAGAAATCTAGTTGTTACTGAAGTTCGCGCAAGAAGATTTTTTGAGCCTATGACTGAAATTCGCAAAAAACAAAAAATTTCAGCTCGCAAAAAAATGCTTAAAAGACTTTATATGCTTAGACGCTACGAGTCAAGACTCTAATACCAAAAAGCCGAATTTTCGGCTTTTCTTCGATTATTTTTATGTTTCTTTGGATTTTAATCATTCATTTTTTTGGACTTATTTTACCAGGACCTGATTTTTTCTTAGTAAGTTCTTATGCCTTAAGAGAGGGTATTAAAAGTGCTTTAAAAGCTAGCTTGGGTGTGAGTTTGGCCATGAGTGTGTGGATTATACTTTCTATACTTGGTTTGAGTGTGATTTTTCATCAATTTCCATTTTTGCAAATTGCTTTATCAAGTTTTGGAGCTTGCTATCTTTTGTATTTAGCTTATGGAATTTATAAAAATGCAAAAATAGGTAATATAAAAGTCCAAAAAACTCATATATCTGCATTTTTAAGTGGGATGATTACAAATTTATCTAATCCAAAAGTTATTTTTTATTTTGCTAGCGTTTTTGCAAGTTTTGATTTTGCCCAAATGCGGTGGATGTTGATAGTTTTAATTTTTGTTTTGATTTTAGAAACCATAATTTATTTTTCTTTAATTTCTTTATTATTTTCAAAACCTTTCATGGTAAGAATTTATCAAAAGAATTTAAAACTCATTGATTATTTAAGTGCTTTTATATTTTTTGCTTTTGCTGTGTTTATTTTAAGTAGTAATTTAATGACTATGATAAATTAAAGCAATTAATTTTTATTAATACTTTTTTTGTTAAAATCTTATTTAAGTTAAACTTATTAAATTATAGGAAAGATTATGAAACACATTAAAACTATACTTAAACTTAGTATGATAAGTGGTATTGCTGCAATAAGTGCAGGCGCTTTAAGTGCATGTAGTAGCAATGCAAGTGATTCTAATAATGCATTAAGTCAAGCAGCAAATACTCAAGGTGCTTTTGTTATCATCGAAGAAACTGCTCCAAATCAATACAAAATCAAAGATCAATTTCCAAGCGATGAAACTAGGGTAGTTTTAAAACAACTTGATGGTACAGAAAGAGTTTTAAGTAAAGAAGAAATGGATAAATTAATCCAAGAAGAAGCTGCTAAAATAGACAATGGTACTTCAAATTTAACAAATCCAAATAACGCTCAAATGAGCAGTGGAGGACTTTCTTTAGGCGAAACATTGCTTGCAAGTGCAGCTGGCGCTATACTTGGTAGCTGGATAGGTTCAAAACTTTTTAATAACCAAAATTTTGCAAATCAACAAAGGGGAGCATTTTCAAACCAAAGCGCTTATCAAAGAAGTGTAAATAGTTTTAATAAAGCAAGCACAAGTGCTACTTCAAGCTCGAGCGCGAAAAAATCAGGCTTTTTTGGTGGTGGTTCTAAGGCTACTTCAAGTGCTTCTAGCTCTTTTGGATCTTAAGGGTGTAAAATGAATTTTTTAAAAGTAAATCCTTTAGAAAAATCTTACTTAGAACAAATAGGTTTTTCATGGCATACAGATAATGATGGAAGTGATTATTTAGATTCTAATTTAGTTTGTGTGAGAGAAAATGAAGCAAATGCATATTATGAAGCAGTGAATGAACTTTATGATATGTTTGTAGCTGCTGCGCAAGAAGTGATTGATAATGATCGTTTTGATGAGCTTGGAATTCCTTTTAATTTAGTTGATGCGATTAAGATGAGTTGGGAAAATGATGTGCATTGGCATTTATATGGAAGGTTTGACTTAGCAGGTGGGCTTGATGGCAAGCCTATAAAGCTAATAGAATTTAATGCTGATACTCCAACATCTTTATTTGAAAGTGCTATTTTACAATGGGCTATTTTAAAGCAAAATAACCTAGATGAAAGTTCGCAGTTTAATAATATATATGAAGCCTTAAAAGATAATTTTAAAAGACTTATCACTTTAGAAGAAGATGTAAGCGAGTTTGAAAAGTATTATGAGGGTTGGAAAATATTATTTTCTTCAATCGCAGGTAGCGATGAGGATATGATCACAACCAAACTTTTAGCACACATTGCTAGTGAAGCAGGTTTTGAGAGTGAGTTTTCTTATATTGATGAGGTTGAATTTTCGCCCGAAGGTATTTTTAAAAATGATGTAAATTTTGAGTATTTTTTCAAGCTCATTCCTTGGGAAAGCATAGCCATAGAAGAGGGTGAGCTTGCTATGCTTTTAACGCAAATCATGCAAAATCAAAAAGCAATCATTTTAAATCCTGCTTATACTTTACTTTTTCAAAGCAAAGGTATAATGAAAATTTTATGGGAGCTTTATCCAAATCATCCTTTATTGCTTGAAACAAGTGATGAGCCTTTAGTGGGTAAAAAATGTGTTAAAAAGCCTGTTTTTGGTAGAGAAGGAGCAAATGTTTCCATTATAGAAGCTAATGGAGATGTAAGTTTTGAAACAAAGGGAGATTATCAAAATAATCGCTTTGTATATCAAGAATTTGCTGAGTTTAATAAAAATGAAGATGATTATTATCAAGCAGGAGTTTTCTTTGCTTATGAGGGTTGTGGATTAGGTTTTAGAAAAGGTGGTTTGGTACTTGATAATTATTCTAAATTTGTAGGACATATAGTAAAAGATTAATGAAAATAGTATGCTTAGATGCTGCTACCTTAGGTGGAGCGGATTTAACGGTTTTTGAAAGTCTTGGCGAGTTTGTAAGTTACGACTTAACTTCTAAAGATGAGGTTATTGCAAGAATAGCTAATGCACAAGTTGTGATGATAAATAAAATCATCATTGATAAAGAAGTGATAGATAACACTAATTTAAAGCTTATTTTACAACTTGGTACAGGGGTAAACAATATAGATGTAGCTTATGCAAATTCTAAAGGTATAGTGGTAAAAAATGCCGCTAGTTATTCTACAAAAAGTGTTTTAAGCCATACCTTTGCTTTGCTTTTTGCTTTTTTAAATCAAATTCCATATTATGATAAATGGAGTAAAGATGGCAAATGGTGTGAGAGTAAAATGTTTTGTGATTTTAGCAAGACTTTACATACTTTAACCGGTAAAAAACATGGTATTATAGGACTTGGAGCTATAGGTAAGGAAGTAGCTAAGGTTTCTCAAATGTTTGGTTCTAAAATTTGTTATTATTCTACCTCAGGGATTAATAATAATGATGAGTATGAAAAAGTAAGCCTTGAAGAGCTTTTAAAAACTTGTGATGTAATTAGCATACATGCGCCTTTAAATGATAAGACAAAAAATTTATTAAGTAAAAAAGAACTAATGCTTTTAAAAGATGAGGCTATCTTGATTAATGTAGGACGTGGTGGAATCATTAATGAAGCAGATTTAGCTCAAGTTATGAATGAGAAAAATATCAAAGCAGGACTTGATGTGCTTGAAATAGAACCTATGATTAAAAATCATCCTTTACTTAGTATAAAAAATAAAGAAAATTTAATCATCACTCCACATGTGGCATGGGCAAGTGAAGAATCCATACAAAATTTAGTCCAAATTGTATTTAATAATCTTAAGGAGTTTATAGAAAATGGCAAGTGAACATAGTTTTGATATTAGCGGGGAAATTGATAAGCAAGAGTTAAAAAATGCTTTAGAACAAGCTAAAAAAGAGCTTGATGGTAGATATGATTTAAAAGGCATTAAAAGTGAAATAGAGTTAAATGAAAAAGAAAGTGTTTATAAACTTATTTGCTCTAGCGAAGTAAAGCTTGAAGTGTTAAAAGATATTGTTATTTCAAAGCTTATTAAAAGAGGGATAAACCCTAATGGTATTAAGGAGTTAAGCAGAGAAAGTGGAGCAAATTTTAGACTAAATTTAAAAGTTAATGATGCTATTGATGCTGATAGTGCTAAGAAGATTAATAAAGCTATAAAAGATAGTAAGCTAAAGGTAACTTCAAGCATTAGAGGTAATGAAATTCGCGTAGTTGGTAAGCAAATTGATGACTTGCAAAGTGTGATAAAAATAGTAAAAGAACTCAATTTAGAACTTAATCTTAGTTTTAAAAACCTTAAATGAAAACTTTACTTCAAATAGTTTTTTTGTGTTTTGTGTGTGTTTTTTTAAGCTCTTGTGCTTTAAAAAGCAAAACACAAGCACAAAGTACTTATGTTATTTTAAAAACTCCAGAGTTTAAATTTGCAGATTATGGCTTTTTATATGAGGGAAAAAATTTTACAAGTTTAGAGCTTTATGGTGCTTCTAAAGCCTTGCTTGAATTAAAAATTAGCGATAAAATTTGCGTTAATGGTGTTTGTTATGCAAAAACTTTTTTTAATAAAAGATTTTTTAATAATGAATATTATGATGATTTTTTGCAAGATCTAATCTATAAAAAACCTATTTTTTATGGAAAAAATAAACAAGCTACCTCTTGTGGTTTTACCCAAAAGATTATAAGTAAAAATTATGATATTTTTTATGAGGTTTGTGATAAAAATATGAGTTTTAATGATAAAAAATCCAAAATCAAATTTAGCATAAAATCAATATAAAGGAAAATATGAAAGATTTAAAACTTTTTCTTAATGATACTTTTAAAAGCAATATTTATAAAAACTTACAATGCAGTGAAGATGAAATTTTAATTTTAAAACACTTATGCAAAAATTATTTGCAGGCAAATGCAAGTATTAATGCTTATAATCTTCTTAGTGAAGTTTTTAAAAATGATGAGTATGAGTATTTAGATCATTTAAAAGATCTTAAAAATCTTATAGAAAAAGGTTTTATTGTTCAAATTTTTTCTGATTTTAAATCGAGTAAAAACTCAAGTTTGCTTTTAAATTTATTACAATGTGAGTTAAGTTTAAGCGAAGTTTTCTTACAAGTTTTAGAAAATAAAACCATACAAGATTATATGCAAGATCAAATTTATGAAGATCATATTGCATATTTAAAAGATGAATTTTTTAAAATCGAGCTTTATCAAAGATTGCGTTTTTTTGCCAAAAGCTCTCAAAGTAAGAATATTAAAAAAGATATAACCACCTTTGAAGCATACATTAAAGAGCGTTTAAAGAAAAGTAAAATTTCTAATGTTTTAGCAGATATTTTTAAAGAATATGCTTTAAATAATAATGAATGTTTGATATTTATTAGTTTATTAAAAGAAGAGTATTTGCTAAATACTGAAAATTCTTATAGTAGAGATTTTAATTTTTTACTTCATTTAATTAGCGAGAATGAGGCTCAAAAGCAAGAAAATAAAGCTTTGCTAGAAGAAGATTCTAAGCTACTTAGTTCAAATCTTTTAGAATATGATGAATTTGTTAATTCTTTGGGTGATATAACTAAGATTTTTTATTTAAGTGATGATATTTTACAAAGAATTATTAACTTTAAAGAACCAAAGAAAAATAAAAAAATTAAACTTCAAAATTTAGTTAAAGAACAAGATATCTTTGAGCTAATCGAGCCAAATATCAATATAGATGATGTTATTATGCCCCAAAGTACTAAAGATTTGTTAGAAAGTATATTAAAACAACAAGATAAAAAGGTTTTAGAAAGATTAAATAAATGGGGTATAAAAACCAATAAAAACATAGAAGCTAAGATAATTTTCTATGGTCCTGCTGGTACAGGTAAGACTATGAGTGCATTAAGTATGGCAAAAGCTATGAAAAAATCCATTTTGAGTTTTGATTGCTCGAAAATTTTAAGTAAATATGTGGGCGAGAGTGAGCAAAATGTAAGAAAGATTTTTGATACTTATAAAGAGCTTTGTCAAACAAGTAAGCAAAGCCCTATTTTGCTTTTAAATGAAGCAGATCAGTTTTTAAGTACTAGAGTAGAAAGTAGCGCTGGTGCTGATAAAATGCATAATCAAATGCAAAATATTTTTTTAGAGCAAATTGAGCGTTTTAGCGGAGTTATCATAGCAACAACTAATTTTTTAGAAAGTTTAGATGTGGCTTTTTCAAGAAGGTTTGAGTATAAAATTGAATTTAAAAAGCCAAATTATGAACAACGCTTAATGATATGGCAAAAAGCCTTGCCTAAAAATGCTAAATTTGATGATAGTTTTGATTTAAAAAATTTAGCTTCGCATGAATTAAGTGGAGCTCAAATTGTAATGGTAGTTAAAAACACAGCTTTAAAAGCGGCTATTTCTAAAGATGGTGTTTTTAAAATGAGCGATTTTTTACATACTATAGAAAAGGAAATAGAATCTTCATTTGATAAAAATAAGATAGTTGGCTTTAAAAATTAAAATTCACACAAATTTCACAAGCAAACAATATCATTCTTTCAACTTTTATTTAAAGGAGAAAAAATGAAAATGAAATTAATGGTAGCTAGTTTAGTTTGTGCAAGTTCTATGTTTGCAGATATGGTTGTTAGCCCAAATGCTTTACCTCAAAAGGCTCAAGAGTTTTTAAATACTCATTTTAAAGGCGTAAATGTAGGTTATGTAAAACAAGATGTAGATTCTTATGAAGTAAATTTGGTTGATGGAACTGAAATTGATTTTATCATTAATGGAGACTGGAAAGAAGTTGATGGAAAATATAAAGCAATTCCAACAGGATTTATCCCAAAAGAAGTTATTGCTAAAGTACAAGCAGCACAACCAAATGCAGCTATTGTAGAAGTAGATAAAAAAATCAATGGTTATAAATTCAGAACAAACAATATGATGGAAATTTATACAGATTTTAAAGGTAATATTTTAGGTCAAAAATTTGATGATTAATCGCTT
>NZ_JAKMQT010000005.1:0-121306 GCF_025771725.1 Campylobacter sp. IFREMER_LSEM_CL2151
TAAAAATTTGATATAATCTATCTTTAATTTAAAGAGAGATTTATGAAATTATATACCACGTCTAAAAGATTAAAAAAAAATGTTAAAAACTTTTATAAGATAACTTCATGCCATCTCTGCAAAAACATCGTTAAAGAAGGTATTTTTGTAGGTTGGGGTAGAAAAAAGTCAGGTTTAAAAGCCATAGAGCTAGCTAAAAAGCACAATGTAAAATTTTTGCTTTTAGAAGATGGCTTTTTGCGCTCATTAAATTTAGGTATAGACAATAGTCCAAGTTTTTCTATCGTCAAAGATGATGTGGGAATTTACTATGATGCGACTGCACCATCTAAACTTGAAAAGATTTTAAATACTTATGAGTTTAGTACCGAAGAACTAGAGCAAGCAAAAAAGGCCATAGAGCTTATAAAAAAAGAAAAACTTAGCAAGTATAATAATAATCTTTGCGTGCCAAAAGAGCTTTTTAGCGCTAACGAAGAACGCGTATTAATTATCACTCAAGTAGCAAATGACGCTTCTCTTAAATTTGGCTTAGCTGAGGGTTTTTCAACTCAAGATATCATAAATGATGCTATCAAAGAAAATCCAAATGCTAAAATATACATTAAAATTCATCCTGATGTTTTTAGCGGTAATAAACAAAGTGATTTTAACGCACAAGATTTACCAAGCAAATGTGTAGTTATAAAAGAAAATTATAATCCCGTAGAATTATTAAGCTATTTTAAAAAAGTCTATACCAAGACTTCTGGTATGGGCTTTGAAGCTTTGATGTTAGAACGCGAATGTGTGTGTTATGGCATGCCATTTTATGCAGGTTGGGGTTTGACTCAAGATAAACAAGCGTGCAAAAGAAGATTTAAAAAAAGAACTTTAGAAGAGGTTTTTTATGCTACTTATATTTTATATAGTGAGTATTTTAATCCTTACTTAAATCAAAAAAGTGATATTTTTGATACCATTTATACCCTAGCAAAGTATAAAAAGATAGAGCATGCTAATTCAAATACTTTGTATTTTTTAGGTTTTACTTTGTGGAAGCGTTGGTTTATGAAACCATTTTTTAAAGCCAAGAATAGTAAAATCATTTTTTTAAACTCACTAGAAGAACTTTACAAAGCGAATTTAAATCTTGAAGATAAAATTTTCATTTGGGGTAAAAAGCATGATAAAGCTTTACTAGCTAAAGATTTTAAAAATGCAATTTTTCTAGTAGAAGATGGCTTTTTACGCTCTGTTTTTTTAGGTTCAGATCTTACACGTCCTTTTTCTTTGATAGTAGATAGTAAAGGCTTGTATGTTGATCCAAGTAAGCCAAGTGATTTAGAAGATATTTTGCAAAATCACATTTTCGATGAAAGCTTAAAACAAAGAGCTAAAAAACTCATCACTACCATTACACACAATAAATTTTCAAAGTATAATGGTTTAAAACATGAAGCATTAAATTTTAATACAAATAAAAAAGTTATTTTAATCCCAGCTCAAGTAGAAGATGATGTTTCTATGATCTTAGGTGGTGCAGGTTGTGATACCTTAAAACTTTTACAATGTGTAAGAGAGGCCAACGAAAATGCCTTCATAGTTTTTAAACCTCACCCTGATGTTTTAAGCGGTAACCGCAAAGGTTTAAAAGATAAAAACATTATTTTAAAATATTGTGATGAAATTATAGAAAATGTCAGTATAGATAGTGCTATAAATGCATGTGATGAAGTGCATACCATAACCTCTACAAGCGGTTTTGACGCTCTTTTGCGTGGTAAAAAAGTTGTGGTCTATGGTAAGCCTTTTTATGCAGGTTGGGGTTTGACAAGCGATTTACATGAAATTCCAAGACGCACAAGAATGCTTAGTTTAGAAGAGCTTGTTGCTGGCGTTTTGATCCTTTATCCAAGATACATCCATCCAAAAAGTAAAAATTTATGTGAAGTTGAGCTTGCATTAGATATAATGTTAAAAATGCAAAAAGATTATTTTTCTAAATTTTATTTGCGTTGGTTTATAGATATAAGAATTTATATATTAAGAAAAATAAGAAGATTAGTAGAATTTATTTTGATTAGATGAATTTAAGTAAAAAGTTAAAAAAATTTTCTGGTAAAAATGTTTTATTGCTCCAAGGGCCTGTGGGAGGGTTTTTTCGTAAAATTGCTACAAAAATTCCAAAAGCTAAGGTTTATAAAGTAAATTTTAATGGAGGGGATTTTTTCTTTTATCCTTTTAAAAGTATTAATTATACTAAAAGTTTAGCCGAGCTTGAAGACTTTTATAAAAAGCTTTTTGAAGAAAAACAAATTCAAGTTATCTTGATGTATAATGATTGTAGAAAAGTACATGAGATAGCCATTAGTGTTGCTAAGCAAATGGGTATTGAAGTATGGATTTTTGAAGAAGGTTATATAAGACCAAACTTCATTACTTTTGAAAAAGATGGAGTGAATGCAAACTCCACTTTACCAAGAGAAAAAGAATTTTATCTAAGTCAGAAAAAATTTGATAAAGATTTTAAATTTAAAACCTTCTCAAGCACTTTTAAAAATATGGCCTTTGCTTCATTTTTATACTGGCTTTTTGCTTTTTTATTTTCTTGGTATTTTAACAATTCTTTACATCATAGAAGTTTAAAATTATTTGACTTTTTACCTTGGCTTTGTTCAGTATATAGAAAAAACAAATACAAAATCACAGAAAAAAGTTTAAATGAAAAAATTCTTTCTCTAAAACAAAAGTATTTTTTAGCTATTTTGCAAGTGCATAATGATACTCAACTATCTCATCATTATAAAAAAACTACAGAAAAATTTATAGAAGAAGTGATCATCTCTTTTGCTAATCATGCTAAGGCAAAGTCATATCTAGTTTTTAAACATCATCCTATGGATCGTGGCTATAGAGACTATGCTAAACTTATAGAAGATTTGAGTTTAAAATACAATGTTGAGGGTAGAATTTTATATATACATGATTTGCATTTGCCTACGCTTTTAGTTAATGCAAGAGGTACTATAGTTATAAATAGTACAGTAGGACTTTCTGCTTTATATCACAATAGCCCTTTAAAAGTTATGGGAAAAGCATTTTATGATATTGAAGGTTTGACTTATCAAAAAAGCTTGCATACTTTTTGGAAAGAATGCAGAGCTTATAAACCTGATGCGGTTTTGCATGCTAAATTTAGAAACTATGTGATATATAAAACTCAAATTAATGGAAATTTTTTCAAAAATACTAGTTTAGATTAAAATTTCTTTTTATAGTTTTTTGCAATTTTTTTTAGTTTAAAAGGTAAGCTTAAATAGCCTATTTTAAAAGGAGTTCTTGAAGCTTGTAAAAGTGCATTGCCTAAAAGATAAGGCAAATGTGTTTTGGCTATTTGAGCGTGTTTATAGTCTGCATAAGCTTTTAGTGGAGGCAGATTTTTTTGTTCTTTTTGATTTTTAAAATGCTCTTTTTTGATTTTTCTTAGTTCAAAAGGTATTTTAAAATATCCTAGATAACTTTTACTATTTTTCATGATAGCTTCCCCAAGCTTATAGCTTAGTCTTTCTTTTATCCTTAAGATAGCTCCATAAAGTTTATTGTTTTGGTGGATGAATATTTCATATTCATTTTTTAAGCCTTTGTGATTTAAAAAACACAAAAGATTATGATTTTGACTTTGTAAAAATGTTTGCATATCAAGTTTTTTTAGTTCATGGTATTCTAGCACTAATTCTTTATAAAATGCTATAGGTGGTATTAAAGAATCATGGGTATTTACAAGATAATTTTTACATTCAATTTTTTTATCATTATCATTTTCTAAAAGTAAAATTCCTATTAAGTCCACATAATCAAGCCTTGGTGTTTTTTTATTTGCTATGCTTAAGCCTGAACTTTCTTCACTTTGCTTGATAATTTGCATATTAACATACAAAAATGTTTGCTCATCACAAATTGCTTTTTCATTTTGTATATCTTGAAAAGTATTGATAAGTCCAAAATTTTTTATTAATTTAAAAGATGAGTTTTCAATACTTATAGATGATATGGCATGGGTTGATGAGTTAGTGTGATTCCAAGTATGTATGCCTAAGATTTGATAGTTTTTTAACTCTTTTGGAAAAACGATTTTTTCACTAGCTTTAATCTTTGTAGTTTTTTCGCAAAAAAATGAGTTTTTATACTCTATTTTAGTTGAATTTGAAGGTGCAAAGATATGGTATTTTCTTTTTGAGCAAATGATATTTTCTTTGGATTTTTTAAAGCTATGTAAATTTTTAATGATGTTTTTTCCAAGTTCTTGCATAGCTAGTGGCATGGAGTGGAATTTATAGTTTTGATCAAAATCATAAAGATTATTTTTTTGATAGTAAAAGTCTACATCGATTAGATTAAAACCATAATACGCACAATTTTTCCTATGAGCTTCATTGATAGCTTTTGATTTGTCATTGTAAGCTGGTATGGGGAGTATAAGCACTATGGTAATTTTGTTTGCTTTGTAAAGTTCTTCATAAAAATAGTCAATATTTCTAAGTATAATATTTAAACTCATAGGACTTAGATAATCGTTGATATTTGATTCGCTGATGATGTAATCACTTTTATTTATAGTATCTTTATGGCGTATTAACTCATAAAGATTTTGCAAAGAAGTGCTAAGCCCTAAAGCGTAATTATGTAGCGTAATGTCTTTATTTTCAAGACCTATTCTAAGACCATTTTTAACTACACTATTGCTACCACCTAGTAAGATTATATTCATAAGTTCTTTCTTGATTTTATAATTTTTTATTTATTTTATAAAATATTTTTTAATGAATAATTTCAGAGTAAAAACACCTCATTTTGCCTTTAAATAAGCATTTGACAAAGATAACAACTTTAGCTATATTTTTAAATTCATTTTGAGTTTATTTGGGATTTTAATGGATAAATTGTGTCAAAAAAGAGATGTTTTTTATATAGCTGGTTATGATCCTAGAGGATATAGGCATTATTATGCTATGTTTAAAAAAAATTTAACCGAGCAAAATATACTTTTAAATTATGATTATACTTTATCAAAAGCTCAGGTTGATGCATATGCTTTTTGGCAAATTCAAACCCCACATACAAGTACTACTTATACCTTTTTAAGCTGGAATGATATAGTCAAAAAAAACTGGTCAGAAGGTATAAAAGATGCTTTGAGTGATTGTTATAGTTTTTTTAGAATTTATACCATCACAGGGCTTTTTTTAAAATTTGGTAAAGAATCCCCGCACCAACTTATCACAGGTTATTATCCATTTTTTTATGTACTTTTGAGTTTGATTTTTACTTTATTTTGTGCTTTTGGAAGTTTGTTTTATTTGCAAAATTTTCATATTGTTTTGGGAATTTTAGCATTTATTTTATCATTAGTATTTTTGCCAAAAATGCTTTATAAACTAGGCAAGAAATTAGCTGTTTTTTGGATAGCTAGAATTTGTTCTTTTTGTGCAAACTGGGAGAAAAATTCTCAAGGTGAACTTGAATTAAGAATGGATGATTTTGCTAGGGTTATTTTTGAAAAACTAAAAGAAAATGTAAATGATAAAAACTATGAGCTCATCTTAAGCGCACATAGTGTAGGAACGGTACTTTGTATAAATGTTTTAGCAAAAGTGCTTAGAAAATGTGAAAAAGAAAATATTTCTTTTGAAAATTTAAAGGTTTTAACTTTAGGTGAGTGCATACCTTTGGTAAGCTATCAAAAAAGATCTTTTGGGTTTAGAAAAGACTTAGAATATTTAGGAAGTAAAAATTTAATATGGTATGATTTTACCTCTATTATCGATGGGGCTTGTTTTGCACAAGTTGATTTTATACGCACAAGTGGAGTAAAAGCACAATTTAGTCCAAAATACCTTTCGGCTAAATTTCATACCTTATATAAAAGTAAAGATTATAAAAAAATCAAAAAAGACAAATATAAAGCACATTTTTTATATTTATTTGCCACACAAATTCAAGGGGTGTATAACTTTTTTGAATTTGTCATAGGCAAAAATAAATTAGAAGAAAAAATCAAATAGGAGAAAAACATGGGTCAGTGTCCTTTTCATCCAAAGCCTTATAAAAATAAAGCTTCTACATTAACTACTTTTTTACTAAAAAGAAGATCTTGGCTTGATGGACTTTATGAGCGAAGCTATAAAATGATGATGGGTAGAGTAAAAATGCCTGGCTTTGATCTATATGTAGTAAATGATCCAAAAGAAGTTAGACGCATTATGGTAGATGAGGTTAGAGAATACCCAAAAAGCCAACTTTTACATGAGCTTTTAGAGCCACTTTTGGGCATAAGCATTTTTACAACTAATGATAGAGTATGGGAAAAGCAAAGAGAGCTTTTAAGACCTTCTTTTGAAATGACAAGGATTTCTAAGGTTTTTAATTTGATGAGTGAAGCAGCTTCTGATATGATGGCAAGATTTGCAAAGTATGAAGATAAAGCGATTATAGAAGTAGATGAAGCTATGACTTTTGTGACTGCAGATGTGATTTTTAGAACTATCATGTCATCAAAACTTGATGAGCAAAAAGGTAAACTTGTTTTGGATGCTTTTGTAACTGTGCAAGAAGAAACAGTTAAAACAGCTATGCGAAGAATGTTTCGTTTCCCAACTTGGCTTTCAAATCTTTTGGGCGAGAGAAAAAGACTTAAAGCAGGTGGAGTTATACGCAAGGTTTTATCAGATATTATAAAGCCAAGATATGATAATGCCCTAAATGATCAAGGAAAATATGAAGATATTTTATCATCTTTACTTATGGTGGTAGATGCAGATACCAATGAGAGATTTTCTTTTGATGAAATTTTAGACCAAGTTGCCATGCTTTTCTTAGCAGGCCATGAGACTACTGCAAGCTCGCTAACTTGGACGCTATATATTTTAAGTATTTCTCCAAATGAGCAACAAAAAGCTTATGAAGAAATCATGCAAGTTGCAGGTGATGAGGAGTTTAAAATAGAGCATATTAGAGCGATGAAATATCTTACAAATGTGTTTAAAGAAAGTTTAAGACTTTATCCGCCAGTTGGCTTTTTTGCTAGAGAAGCAAGAAATGATAACAAAATGAGAGATAAGCTCATCAAAAAAGGCTCAGGCGTAGTGGTAGCTCCATGGCTTATCCATAGACATGATAGTTTTTGGGAAAATCCGCATGAGTTTGATCCAAGTCGCCATGAAGATAAAAGCAAGATTAAAAAAGACACTTATATGCCTTTTGGTATGGGAGAGCGTGTGTGTATAGGGCAGGGCTTTGCTATGCAAGAGGCTGTTTTGATTTTAGCTAATATTTTAAGGACTTATAAGTTAGAATTAGAAGAAAATTTTGTACCTGATATAGTAGGAAGACTGACTATAAGATCAGCAAATGGTATGAATATAAGATTTATAAAAAGGCAAAAATGAAAGAAAAATTAGCAGGAACCATACTGCTTTGTGCTATCGTTCCTTTAGCGGTGATTAGTTATCTTTTTATTGTTATAGTAGGTACTTTTGGTAATCCTGCTAGGGTTAGACAAGGTGTGAGAGCACTTGATCATTTTGTCAATGCTACTTTGTTTAATGGTTATGCTTGGGAGTCTTTATCATCTCATGCTTGGAGAGAACGTGATAAAAGATGGGCTAAAATAGTTATTAAAATCACAGATTTTTTTGACAAAAATCATTGCCAAAAGGCAAATAAAAGAGAACAACCTATAGTGGATTTAGTTTTAGAAAGAAAGCTTACCGAACAAACTGTCGGTAAGCAACTTTAATTTTCTCCAAATAAAGCTTTAAGATTTTTAAATGCTTCTTCTTGGTTATTAGTTTTATCTTCATTATTTACTTCATTAAGCTCTATCTCATATCTAAGAAGCATGCTAGCTAAGCGTATATTAATACCACTTTTTCCTATGGCTTTGCTTTTTTGCTCACTATTTAGCGTTACAATAGCCTTTTTATCTTCAATACTAACTGAGTTTATAATGGCTGGAGCTAAGCTTCTTGTGATTAAAATTGCCATTTCATTAGAATACTCAATGCAGTCGATATTTTCATTTTTTAATTCTTTGCTTACAGCATTGATTCTAACTCCTTTTATGCCCACAGTTGCTCCTACTGCATCAACGCTTGGACTATTAGCTTGCAAGATGATTTTTGCTCTCTCGCCTGGAATTCTTGCACTTGCATAAATATTTATAAGACCATCTTTGATTTCAGGGACTTCAGCTTTTAATAAAGCTTCTAAAAATTTAGGGCTAGTTCTACTAAGCTCCATTCTCATACCTGATTTATCAATATATACATGTCTAATAACAGCCTTAATCACATCGCCAACTTTAAATTTTTCACCTTTGATACGATTTTTTCTAGGTAAATATGCACGAAACTCATCAATTTCTACATAAGTATTTTCTTCACTATCTACTCTTACTACGCTACCAAAAACCATATGTCCTACCATTTTTTGGTATTTTTCATAGATTTTTTCTTCTAAGAGTTTTTGTATATTGTATTCTAATTCTTTATGTAAGATATTTACAGCAGTACGACCTAAATTTTCCAAAGAACATTCATAAGTTAGCTCATCACCAATTTCTACATCTTTAGCTTCCACTCTTGCTTTACTTAAAGCGATAAAATGCTCATTTTCATTTTCTAATCTTTCATCATTATCAGCTACTACGATGATTTTTTGGTAAAGTTGTAAATTTTTACCTGAATCAACAAAAAATTCATACTTATCACCATAAATTTTCTTAGCAGTATTAATAAGCGCTTTTTTAACTCTTTCTCTGACATCTTCTATTTGTAAATTTTTCTCATTAGCAATGGATTCAATTATATCTGTGATTTTTTCCATAATGACAATACAACCTTAATTTTGGATTTTAAAAGTTTGAAGAATAAAATTATATCTTTAATAAGTTTAATTAAAAGTAAAATTTGCTATAATTTCAGATTAAAAAAACTTGAGGATGATGATATGGATTTAAAAATAGCAAGAACCTCTGTTGATGAAAAGCCAAAAAGTATAAGTTTAGAAAGTATTGAAAAGGCTGTAGATAAAGAAGGTCAAAAATTTTTCTATTTTGATAAAGACAATGCACATAAGCAATTAATTGCTTTGGTAGAGCATTTTGAAAAAAAAGGAAAATGTGTTTATCATAGAACGATCAAATATGGTTTAGATGATACAGATTTTATGTATGAGGTACACATTCTTTGAGTAAAAAACTTTTTATACAAACTTTAGGTTGTGCTATGAATGTGCGTGATTCAGAGCATATGATAGCCGAACTTAAAGAAAAAGAAAATTATGAATTAACTCAAGATGCAAAAGAAGCAGATTTGATTTTAATCAATACTTGCTCAGTGCGTGAAAAGCCTGTGCATAAGCTTTTTTCAGAAGTTGGTAGTTTTGAAAAAATCAAAAAAAATGGAGCTAAAATAGGAGTTTGTGGTTGCACCGCTTCACATTTGGGAGATGAGATTTTTAAGCGTGCTCCAAATGTGGATTTTGTTTTGGGTGCTAGAAATGTTTCTAAAATCACAAAGGCTGTAAATACGCCAAAATTTTTAGGCAATGATATAGATTTTGATGAGAGTAATTATGCTTTTGCAGATTTTAGAAATAGTCTTTATAAGACTTATATTAATATCTCCATAGGTTGTGATAAACATTGTACTTATTGTATAGTGCCTCATACAAGAGGAGATGAGATTTCTATACCTTTTGAGATTATTAAAAATGAAGCATTAAAAGCTGTTTCTAAAGGTGCTAAAGAGATTTTTTTACTAGGACAAAATGTTAATAATTATGGCAAAAGATTTTCTAATGCACATGAAAAGATTAATTTTTCAGATCTTTTAGAAAGACTAAGTGAAATTGAAGGTCTAGAGCGTATCCGCTTTACAAGCCCACATCCATTGCATATGGATGATAGATTTTTAGAGGTTTTTTCTAAAAATCCTAAAGTGTGTAAGTCTATGCATATGCCTTTACAAAGTGGTTCGAGTGAAATTTTAAAAGCTATGAAACGTGGTTATACTAAAGAGTGGTATTTAGATAGAGCATTGAAATTGCGTTCTATGTGTGAGGATGTGAGTATTTCTACTGATGTGATTGTAGCTTTTCCAGGTGAGAGTGATAAAGATTTTGAAGATACTATGGATGTACTTGAAAAAGTGCGTTTTGAACAAATGTTTTCTTTTAAATACTCTAAAAGACCACTAACTAAAGCTGCAACTATGCCAAATCAAATTCCTGATGATATAGCTTCAAAACGCTTGAGTATTTTACAAGCTAGACATACAGAAATTTTAGATGAAATTGTTGCAAAACAAAAAGATAAAGAATTTGAAGTTTTATTTGAAGAATTAAGAAGTGAAGGTTTTGTAGCAGGTAGAAGTGATAATAACTTTTTGATTCAAGTTAAAGGTAGTGAAGAGTTATTAGGACAAATGAAAAAAGTAAAAATCACCAATCCTAGGCGTATGGTGTTAAATGGCGAAATCCTTTAAGATTAATCTTTTAGCTTTTGGAATTTTTTTATTACAATGGCTGATTTTTTTAACTTGTAGAAAGGTTTATTTAGGGCAAAAGCTTCCAAAAAGATCATGTGTGATACTTTTTTGGCATGGGCGTCTTGCTCTCATGCCTTTTGCCTATCGTAAAATGGGTATTAAAGGAAAAAAGGCTTATGTGATGATTTCACACCATAAAGATGGAGAAATCATTGCTAGAAATATTACTTTTTTTGGTTTGGATACTTTAAGAGGTAGTACAAGTAAAGGTGCTTTGGCTTTATTAAAACAATCTTTTAAAATTTTAGATCAAGGCGATGATGTGATTATCACTCCAGATGGGCCAAGAGGACCTTATCATAGTGTTTCAGATGGTTCTGTGATGATAGCTTTGAAAAAAAATGCTCCACTTTTTTTGCTAAATTATGAAGCAAGCTCTTTTTGGGAATTTAAAAGTTGGGATAAAATGATCTTACCTAAACCTTTTTCTAAGATTACCTATAGACTAAGTGAAGAAATCAAAATACAAAATTTAAATTTAGAAGAAGCTAAAGTATTGATAAAAGAAAAATTTGATATGATAAGTCAAATAGACAAAGGATAAACACTATGTTATCTTTTTTTAGAAAGTATATTTTACAACTTTTAGTTTGTATTTGCTATGATGAAAAACAATACATTATAAGATGTCATACTTGGAAAAAATCCCAAGCTGTTGATACTTTTGAAAAAAGCTTTGAAGATAAAGAAAAAGCCATAGAATATGTAAAAAATTTAACTAAAGATTTTCAAATTTATTATATATGTACTTTTTTTACTCCTATTGCTCAAGGCGTTGTGCCAAGCTCAAATTTTAAAGATCTTTCCAATTTTGGTGTCGATGCAAGTAGTGTCAAATGTATTTCTTTTAATAATGGTTTATTGTATGCATCTAATCATTCTTTAAGCTCATATGAACAAGATTATGAGGTTTTTGGCGGTTTGGATTTGCTTTATTCGCCTTTTTCTTTGCTTTATCATTGTATGGCAAATAGAGGTTTTGAAGAAAAAATAGGTCTTTATGTATATAGATACCATGATTTTGTTGCGATGTTAATTTGTAAAAATGAAGCTATATTGTTTGGAAGTTATTTTAATATAGCTAGTCAAAATTATGATGAAGATGATTTTTTTGATGATATTAAAGAAGAATTTGATTTACAAATTGATGATGAAAATCAAGAAGAAGAAAATGAGCAAAATTATGATTTAAAAAGTTTAGAAGAAATGAGTCAAGAGCTTGATAAACTTGAGGAATTAGATGAAGAAAAAGAAGAGCTTCCTATCGAGTCTTTAGAAAATTTTAGCTCAGATATGAAAATGATAGAATACATCATTTCAAGTGTAAAAGAATTTTATCAAAATCCTTTGTATGATAATAGCTTTTTAGAAGAAATTGTGATTTTTGATGAGGAAAGTTTTAGCCCAACCTCGCTTGATTATTTAGAAAATGAGCTTTTTATAAAACCTAAAGTAGAACTTGTAGATACTTTAAATTTGATGAATGAACTTATGGTGAAGGACTTAAAACTATGAGATATAGTCTAATCAAACCTAAGATAAAACCTGTTTTTAATCTTTTTACTAGAATTTGGATTTATTTTACTAGTATTAGTGTTGCTTTGATTTTTGTAGTATTTATTGTGGTTGTTTTTAAAAGCTATTATGCGTCTGTACAACTTGATAATAAAAAAGAAGAATTAGCTCAAATCATAGCTCAAATTAATGCTAATAAGCTTAAATATCAAGAATTAGTAAGACAAAATGATAAAGCAGAGTTGATTTTGGGAGATTTAGAGCAAGAGCAAGAAAATGGTAAAAATAAAGTTTTATTAAAAAGTATTCAAAATCTTTTTACTCTAGTGCCTAAAAATATATCTTTAGATGAGGTTTTAATGGAAGATAGATCGCTTATTTTAAGAGGCATTACACCTACTAAAGAAATGTTTGCATTATTATTAGAGGCTCCATTAAGAAGTATTTTTTCCAATTCTCAAACAAGTTATTATCAATTAGAAAATGGGTGGTATCGCTTTGTAAGTGTAAATATCACTATACCAGAGGAAATGTATGAGCAAAAACGATAAGAGCTTAGAAGAAGCTGATGTATTAAAGATATTAATTTATTCTTTTTCATTTGTAGCGCTTTGTGCGATTTTGATTTTATTTTTAATCGTGCCTTTTTTGAAAGATTATAAAATCGAACATTCAAGATTAGCAACCCAGCAAATTCAAAATACTAAAGCAATAAATGAGTTGCAAGCTTTAGAAAAAGTTATTGATGAGTTTCAAAAGGTAAATGCGCAAAATTTAGCTCAAATCAATGCAGAATTTTCACAAAAAGAATTATTAGAATTTATGAAAAATTACTTTGATGATGTTAAAATCAATCTCATTCCCATTAAAAAAGAGCAAGAGTATTTAAAATACCAATTTGGAGCTAATGTAAAGATGAAAAATCCTCAAGCTTTTTATTCTTTTTTAAATGATTTGCAAAGATATAAAAATTTAATAGAAGTTAGCACTCCTGTGGAGTTTAAATCCGAAGAAAAACACATTAATCTTAAATTTAAGATCAAAGTGTTTTACGCACAAGCTATTCAAAGATGATTACTTCATTATTTTGATAAGGAGTAGCTTTTTCTTCTTTATCATCTTGTTTTGCATCTTGAACTTCTGAGCTTTCTTGTGTTTTTGGTTCTTCTTTGATTTCTTTTACACTAGTTTTTAAACTAGATGTGATTTCTTTATAAAAAGCAACAAAAACTTTATCAATTTCTAAAGCGCTAGCCGCAAGACTTTCATTAAGCTGAGTAGGAACAGCACTGTATACCTCTCTAAAGCTTTCTATGCTTGCTTGACCTTTTATAGGATAATTTAAAATAATAGGATCATTTAGTTTTGCCGAGCTTGTTGTGCTTTGAAAAGTATCTTCTTGATGTAAATTATTTAAATGACTTTGAGCTTCTAAAATAATCATAAAAGAAGACTCCACACTATCGCCTCCAAGACTTGAATTTCTTGTAACCTTATCTTCATATAAATTAGCATTAATAACTATATTAAAAGCATAATCAGGATTTTCATTATCTATAGTATATCCTTTACTTTGAAGCAATGCTTTGCTATCTTCTAAAAGTTGTTTTTTGAGTAATTCTAAGCTTTTATTAATTCTTTGATTTAGAGTAGATTGCTCAAAATATGAACTATAAAAAGTACTTTTTATAATTTCTACATCATTGATTTTGACTTTAGGACTATTAGCATTTGTATGGTTGTGTTCTTCAAAAGTGCTTTTAAAATTTGGCATAGAAATATAATAAGTTTTTTGATTACCGGCGCAAGCACTTAAAAATAAAATTATGCTAAAAAATAATAATATTTTTTTCATTATTCTCTCCTTGTGATTTTTATAATTATAACAATTTTTTGCTATATTATATGTTTTATAATAAGGGCTTTTTATGGAATTTTGGCAAAATATTTATGCAAATTTTGATGTAGTGGCTTTTGAAATTTTTGGTTTAAAAGTGCATTGGTATGGCATTATGTATGTGCTAGCCTTGCTTGTTGCTTTAATGGTTGCAAAATACTATGCGATTAAAGACAATATGGGAATTTCTAAAGCTATGCTTGATAGCTATTTTATATGGGTAGAAATAGGGGTGATTTTAGGTGCAAGAATAGGCTATATTTTAATTTATGATGCGCATACTTTATGGTATCTTACACATCCTTGGCAAATTTTTAATCCCTTTTATAATGGAGAATTTGTAGGGATTAGGGGTATGAGTTATCATGGAGCTGTTGTGGGATTTTTGATAGCAACTTATGCTTTTTGCAAAAAAAATAAGCAGAATTTATGGAAATATTTAGATTTAGTTGCTATTAGTGTGCCATGTGGATATATTTTTGGTCGTATCGGAAATTTTTTAAATCAAGAGTTATTTGGTAGAGCTACAGAAGTGCCTTGGGGTATTTATGTAGATGGGATATTGCGTCATCCTTCACAACTTTATGAAGCATTTTTAGAAGGTTTTGTGGTTTTTGCTATTTTATTACTAATAAAAAAATATAAAAAATACAATGGAGAACTGATTGCTTACTATACGATTTTATATGCCCTAGCGCGCTTTGTATGCGAGTTTTTTAGAGAGCCTGATTTTGGTATAGGCTTTGTTGCTTTTGGTATGAGTATGGGTCAGATATTGAGCTTATTAATGTTTTTATTAGGACTATTTTTATCTTTTTATTTAAGAAATATTAAAAAAAATTTATAAATTTTTATTTATTTTAAGAATAAAAGTTCTATAATTGCTCCGATATTAAAACTTATCAACTTTTAAAAGGAGTAAATATGAGCCAACTCATTGAAGGTTTTTTAGGCAAGAGTATTGATGGCAAAAAAAGCAAAATGCCAGCAAAACTTGACTATATTCAAAGTGCAACAGGCTTGATTTTAGGCTTGTTTATGTGGGCACATATGTTTTTCGTTTCTACCATTTTGGTTAGTGATGATTTTTTTGATTCAGTGGTTCACTTTTTAGAACTAAAATTTATCATTAATAGCCCTATGATGAGCTACATCACTTCTTTCTTAGCTGCCTGTGTTTTGGTTATTTTCTTTGTGCATGCAGGTCTTGCAATGAGAAAATTCCCTATTAATTTCAGACAATACCAACTTTGTAGAACACACTTAAAATATATGAATCATGGTGATTCTTCTTTATGGTGGGTTCAAGCTGCAACTGGTTTTGTAATGTTTTTCTTGGGTTCTGCACACTTAATTTTTATCATTACTAATGCAGATAAAATCAGTGCTGATATGTCAGGCGATAGAGTAGTGAGCCATTTTATGTGGTTATTTTACATTGCCTTATTAATCTGTGTTGAGTTGCATGGTAGTATTGGTCTTTATAGATTATGTGTAAAATGGGGTTGGTTTGAAGGTAAAGATGCAAAAGAAAGTCGTAAAAAACTTAAAAAAGCAAAATGGTTTATTAGTATTTTCTTCTTAGTTTTAGGTGTATTAAGCTTAGCTGCTTTTGCAAAAATAGGCTTTAATAATTACCAAAACAACTCTGTAGCGCAAATAGTAAAAACTTATGATGGAGCTAAATATGAACATACAATATAGTGATGCTTTAGTTATCGGTGGTGGTCTTGCAGGTTTAAGAGCTGCTATTGAAGTTGCAAAAAGTGGTCAAAGTGTAACTTTATTAAGTATTTGTCCAGTTAAAAGATCTCACTCAGCTGCTGTACAAGGTGGTATGCAAGCGAGTTTAGGAAATAGCGTTAAAGGTGAGGGAGATAATGAAGATGTGCATTTTGCTGATACAGTAAAAGGATCTGACTGGGGCTGTGATCAAGAAGTTGCAAGAATGTTTGCGCAAACTGCTCCAAAAGCTGTGCGTGAGCTTGCTGCTTGGGGTGTGCCTTGGACTAGGGTTACAAAAGGACCTAGAACTGTAGTTATCAATGCTCAAAAAACTACTATTGAAGAAAAAGAAGAAGCACATGGTCTTATAAATGCAAGGGACTTTGGTGGTACTAAAAAATGGAGAACATGTTATATCGCTGATGCAACAGGACACTGTATGCTATATGGTGTGGCAAATGAAGCGATTAAACATCAAGTTAAAATCATCGATAGAATGGAAGCAGTAAGAATTATCCATGATGGTAAAAAATGTCTAGGGGCTATTGCTAGAGATTTAACTAATGGAGAATTAATCGCTTATGTTGCTAGAGGAACTATGATTGCAACAGGTGGTTATGGTAGAATTTATAAACAAACCACAAATGCTGTTATTTGTGAAGGAACAGGCGCTGCTATTGCACTTGAAACTGGACTTTGCAGACTTTCAAATATGGAAGCAGTGCAATTTCACCCAACTCCAATCGTACCAAGTGGTATCTTACTAACTGAAGGTTGTAGAGGTGATGGTGGTATCTTAAGAGATGTTGATGGTTACCGCTTTATGCCTGATTATGAGCCTGAGAAAAAAGAACTTGCAAGTAGGGACGTTGTAAGTCGTAGAATGATGGAGCATATTAGAAAAGGAAAAGGTGTAAAAAGCCCTTATGGAGATCATTTATGGCTTGATATTTCTATCCTTGGTCGTGCTCATGTTGAAAAAAATCTTCGCGATGTTCAAGATATTTGTAAAACATTTAATGGTATTGATCCTGCTGATGAGGGTCCAAAAGGCTGGGCACCAGTTTTACCTATGCAACATTACTCAATGGGTGGTATTAGAACAAAGCCAACTGGTGAAAGTCAATGGCTAAATGGTCTTTTTGCGTGTGGTGAAGCAGCTTGCTGGGATATGCACGGATTTAACCGCTTGGGTGGAAATTCATGTTCAGAAACTGTTGTTGCAGGTATGATCGTTGGAGATTATTTTGCACAATATTGTAAAGAAAATGGTAATGATATTGATACAAATATCGTTAAATCTTTCCTTTCTAAAGAGTATGATTACTTAAAATCTCTTGTTAGCAAAGAAGGAAAACATGATGTATTTGAAATCAAAAATAGAATGAAAGACATTATGTGGGAAAAAGTAGCTATCTTTAGAACAGGCCAAGGTCTTGAAGAAGCGGTTAAAGAGCTTGAAGAATTGTATCAAAAATCACTTGATCTAAAAGTACATGATAAAGAATTAAAATGTGCAAATCCAGAGCTTGAAGAAGCTTACAGGGTTCCAAGAATGCTAAAAATTGCTTTATGTGTTGCTTATGGTGCGCTTTTAAGAACAGAAAGCCGCGGGGCTCATTATAGAGAAGATTATCCAAAAAGAGATGACTTAAATTGGATGAAAAGAACAAATACTTACTGGGTAGAAGGTGAAAGTATGCCTAGAGTTGAGTATGAAGATCTTGACATTATGAAAATGGAAATCCCACCTGCATTTAGAGGTTATGGTGCTAAAGGAAATATCATTGAAAATCCATTAAGTGAAAAACGCCAAGCTGAAGTTGATGCGATCCGTGAAAAAATGGAAGCAGAAGGCAAAGGAAGATATGAAATTCAACATGCTTTAATGCCTTATGAATTACAAGCTAAATTTAAAGCACCAAATCAAAGAATAGGAGTTGATTATGAGTAGAAAATTAACAATAAGAGCATTTAAATATAATCCATTAAGTAAAATTTCTAAGCCTCATTTTGTTACTTATGAGCTTGAAGAAACTCCATTTATGACGATTTTTGTGTGCTTAACTCAAATCAGAGAAAAAATGGATGCGGATTTGAGTTTTGACTTTGTATGTAGAGCAGGGATTTGTGGAAGTTGTGCTATGATGATCAATGGTAAGCCAAAACTTGCTTGTAAAACATTGACAAAAGACTATCCAGATGGCGTTATAGAGCTTATGCCTTTACCTGCATTTAGACACATTAAGGACTTAAGTGTTAATACAGGTGAGTGGTTTGATGGTATGTGTAAACGCGTTGAAAGCTGGGTGCATAATGAAAAAGAAACAGATATTTCTAAACTTGAAGAGCGTATTGAACCAGAAGTTGCTGATGAGACTTTTGAGCTTGATCGTTGTATAGAGTGTGGAATTTGTGTTGCTTCTTGTGCAACTAAGTTAATGAGACCTGACTTTATCGCAGCTACTGGACTTTTAAGAACAGCTAGATATTTACAAGACCCACATGATCACAGAACCATAGAAGATTTTTATGAATTAGTGGGTGATGATGATGGTGTGTTTGGATGTATGTCTTTACTTGCATGTGAAGATAATTGTCCAAAAGAACTACCTTTACAAAGCAAAATCGCTTATATGAGAAGACAGCTTGTCGCTCAAAGAAACAAATAATTCTAGCCCCCAAGAAAAGGGGGCTCTTAAAACCTTACTAAAACAAATTTGGCAAAATCATAGCGTTTATCTTGACACAAATACACTTTTTGATGAAAGTTTGATTGATGTTCAAAAAGTAGCAATTCTTTTAAGTACTAATCTTGAAAATTATGAAAGATTTAGCGCTTTAAATGAATTTAAAAGTTTGATGAAAAGTTTAAATTTACGCTTAGATCTTTATGGTATTCAGTATGCACAGGTTTGTTTTATTAACGCTTTAAATTTAGGAATTTTAGACAAAAATGAGCTTTTAAAAGCCTTGGAAAAACTTCAAAAAATCACCGATAATACTTTAATATATGCTTTTGTATCTAAACAAAAAGTTATTCAAAAAGATTACAAGCAAGAAGTTAAAAACTCACATCAAACACTAGATCTTATTAACCAAAACTTACAAGAGCTTTGCGAAGATGAAAAAGCTCAAAAACTCTTACAAGAAGCTTTAGTTAAATTTAGCAATATTGATTTTTCTATCGCGGTAACGGGTGTGGTAAATGCAGGTAAATCAAGTATGCTAAATGCACTTTTAAAAAAAGATTTTTTAGGTGTATCTAATGTGCCTGAAACTGCAAATTTAAGTGTTTTAAAATACGGCAAAGACCAAAAAGCTAAGATATATTTTTGGAGTGATGAAGAATGGCAAGATATTTTAAAAAGCTCTAAAGATAATCAAGAAATGCAAGAACTTATAAAACAATTAGAGCAAAATTTTAATCTAAATGAGTATATTGAAAAAGAAAATAAAAATATAGAAATAAAAATTGAAGAATTAAAAAATTACACTAGTGCAAAAAACAAAATCTCAGCACTTATTAAAAAAATAGAACTTTTTTCATCGCTTGATTTTTTAAAAGATAATGTTTGTATAGTTGATACTCCAGGACTTGATGATGTGATCATCCAAAGAGAGCTTTTAACAAAAGCTTATATAAGCAAAGCTGACTTTTTAATTCATCTTATGAATGCTTCTCAAAGTTTAAGTCAAAAAGATTGTGACTTTATTATAGAATGTTTGTTAACTTCAAGGGTAAGTAAGCTTTTGATTGTGCTTACTAAGGCTGACTTGCTTAGTCAAAAAGACTTACAAGAAGTAATTAACTATACTAAAAATAAGCTCAAAGAAAATTTAGCACAAAAGCAGCTTAGCCAAGAATTATTAGATAATGTAGATTTTGTGTGTATTTCTTCAAAACTAGCTAATGATTTTTATCAAAAAAAAGGTGGAAATTTAGAACAAAGCAATATTTTAACGCTAGAAGAACTTATAGCTAAAAGCTTATATGATAAAAACAAAATCGCTCTAAGTGCTTATAAAAAAGAATTATTATTGCATTTAGAAAAAATAGAAGAAAAAATTAAATTTTCTAATAAAATACTAAATTACGAAAGCTTTGAGCTTGATAAGCAAAATCAAACTATTATCAATGACTTTAAAGCAAAAAAAGAAAAATTAATGCAAGTAAAAGCAGAGCTAAGTGCTATTTTTGGTACAAAATATGAAAATACTCAAGAAATTTTAACGCTTTTGCATTTGCTAGCTAAGAAATTAAAAGAAAAACTTATAGATGAGCTAAAATATAATCAAAATAATAAAATCAAAAACAATACTCAAAGATTAAACACTATCATCGATACGACTTTAAAAGATGGAATTTTTGATCTTTTAAGAGAATTAAAACAACAAAGTGAGTATAAGATCAATGAGCTTAAAAACACTCTAAGTGTGAAATATGATTTTTTAAAAGCTATTTTAGAGCAAAATTGTGATGATTTTAAAAGTAAGGTTGAAGCAAAAATAGAAAGTATTTTTACTAATGAACTTTTTATGACATTAAAAGCGGAACTTTTAAAAAATTTAGAGTTTACTCAAGATATTTATAAACTAGAAAGCTCTTTAGAAAATCAAATTTTAGAAAAATTACAAACATTTAATATAGAAAAAATCGCCCTAGATTTAAAAAATAATCAAGATTTTTTTACTAATTTAGAGCTTAGTTTGAATTTATATGAAAAAGAGCAAGAAGAACAAATCAAAGACTTAAAAGACTTGATTTTACAAATAGAACAAAATGAACAAAACTCCAAAGAGCTTTTAGAAAAAAACAATACAAAATTACAAAGTTTAAAGACTTTAAAAACGGAGCTTTTAAATGCAAAATGATTTGATTAATGATTTTTTAAAAGCTTATGAAAATGCTTATTGTAAAAGTTTTGATGATAGTTTTGAAGGAAAAATTTTAGCAATAAAAAATGCATTTTTAGAGCCGAGTTTGCATTTAAATGATGTGTTTTTAAAAGATCTTGAGATGATTATAGCTAGCTATAAAAGAGCCATTAATGTGGCCATTATAGGGCAATTTTCCAGCGGTAAATCTACGCTTTTAAATTTGATTTTACAAAAAGAATGCCTGCCAACAGGCGTGGTACCAGTGACTTTTAAACCTACTTTTTTACGCTATGCTAAAGAGTATTTTTTAAGAGTTGAATATGAAGATGGTAGTGATGAGATTGTTGATATAGATGAGCTTTCTAAATTTAGCGATCAAAGAAATGAGCTAAAAGAAACTAAAAGTTTGCACCTTTTTGCACCTATTGAGCTTTTAAAAGATATCACGCTTATAGATACCCCGGGTCTAAATGCAAACACCACCGACACGCTAACTACTTTTAAAGAACTTTCTTTTATGCATAGTGCTATTTGGCTTAGTTTGATTGATAATGCAGGCAAAAAAAGCGAAGAAGATGCTATAAAAGTAAATGCCAAGCTTTTAGAGCGTGGCGGGATTTGCGTGCTAAATCAAAAAGATAAGTTAAGTCAAGATGAGCTAGAAAATGTTTTAAATTATGCTCATTTAGTTTTTGATAAGTATTTTGAAAAAATCATCGCAATTTCATGCAAAGAAGCAAAATTTGATTTGCAAAAGTCAAATTTACCTTTACTTTATGAGTATTTAAAAGAACTTGATTATGAGCATATTAAAAAAGATTTTATCAAAGATAAACTTGGTAATCTATGCGAACTTTTGTCAAATCAATATGATTTGTTTCAAAATGCGCTAGAGCAATTAGAGTTTAAATTTAATACTATTTTGCAAACTTTCAAAGCAAGCAAGCTAGAGCAAAAAATCAAAATTTTAAATCATAATTGTTTAGATAAATTAAAACTTGTTGGAGAAAAAATTGCTCAAGAAATCTTAAAATTTATTAAAGAAAAAGATAGTAGTTATTATAAAGAAGCTAAGGGCTTATTTAAGAAAAATCTTTATGAAAAAGTTTCTTATAAAGCACCATATCTTTCAAGTGATGATGCGTTTTTGGCTATGTTTTATAACTCTGAAGCAATGAATAAGGAATTTAAAAGATTAAAAAATGAAATCGCTTTAGAATTTAGTCAAATCAAAGATGATTTTTCCTTATTTTTTACTAATTTAGAAGAGCAAATTTTGCTTTTTAAGGCTCAATTTTCAAATTTACAAAAAGAAAATGCCTTAGAAAGTGAAAAAGAATTTGCTAGTTTTAGAAGCTTTGCTAGTGCTAGTGAAGAACTTTTTTTAAAAGATTTTAAGCAATTATTATTTAAAAGCCAACTTGAACTTGATCTATTTTTAGAAAAGCTTAATCTAAAAGCTTTGGCAAATTATGAAAGTGCTACTAAACTTACTTTAGGATTTTTTAGCACTAAAATGAATGCGAGTAAAGAATTTTACGAGCTTGATAGCACTGAGTTTAGCTTATATCATCCAAAAGCAAGTGAAGTACATCAAAGAGTATTAACTGAGCTTAATGTATATGAATTTGAAGATTTACTTTTAAATAAGCCTGTAGTTTTAAAAATTTATAAAAATTATATGCAAAGTTTTGTTGATTTTATTGAGACTAAAAGACAGATTATTTTGAATTTAAAAAGTGAATTTGAGGCTAAAAAATCAATGATTTCTAGCATCAAATCCCAAATTTCTAAGCTTTAAAAATTTTTTCTAAGTGTGCTTTATAGTTTGTGAAATATTCTTGCACTTGAGGATTTTTGATTACATCATTTGCTATGAAAGTAGGCAAAGCGCTCATCCCTAAAAACTCATGTGCTTTGTGAAAGTGTAAATACACTCCATCAACTCCGGCTCCATTAAAGAATTCATTCTCACCATTAAAAGCTTGCATTGGAGCATTCCAAGTTAGTGAAAGCATGTATTTTTTATTTTTTAAAAGCCCACCTGTGCCATAATTCTTAGTAGGTTCATTATGACTTCTACCATCGTTTTTATAAAACACTCCATGTCCTGCTGTGAAAACATCGTCAATGTATTTTTTCACTATCCAAGGCTCTCCCATCCACCAACCAGGCATTTGCCAAATCAAAACATCAGCATTTAGAATTTTTTCTACCTCATTGTTTGTATCATAGCCTTGATCTATATGTGTTTGCTGGGTTTGTAAACCAAGATCTTGCAGAGTTTTAAGTGCAAGCTCATGTAAGCTTGTGTTTAGTCTTCCTTTAGAGTGTCCAAAGTCTTTTGCACCATTTAATAACAATACTTTTTGCATATTTTATCCTTTTATGTTTTTAAAATTATAATTTAACTATAATTTTATTTCAATACTGAAATTTATGTAAGATACTATATAAAAGGAAAGTATATGGAAGAAAAGTGCGATTTTACAGAATGTGGGTTTAACTATACCTTGTCTTTGATTTCAGGCAAATATAAGATGAGTGTTTTGTATTGTTTGTTTCGCTATGAAGTTGTAAGATATAATGAGCTTAAAAGATATCTTGGTAATATTTCTTTTAAGACTTTGACACATACTTTAAGAGAGCTTGAAAATGATGATTTAATCACGCGTAAAGAATACCCACAAATCCCTCCAAAAGTAGAATACCGTCTTGCTAAAAAAGGACAAAGCTTAATCCCTATTTTACAAGCGATGTGTGATTGGGGCGAGGCAAATCAAAAGGAATAAAAATGATAGAATTATTAGATGGTATAAATTTAGAAAAATACATGGGTACATGGTTAGAAATGGCTAGAAAACCTGCATTTTTTCAAAAAACTTGCAAAAGTGCCAAGGCAGAATATGAGCTAGAGTATGAAGGCTCTACACCTATAATTAAAGTCAAAAATATATGCACTAAAGAAAATGGAGAAATCTCTCAAGCAAATGGCAAAGCTAGGGTAAAATCACCAAGATCTTTAGCGGTTAAATTTAGTATTTTTATGAATGTTTTTAACAAGCCAAACTATGAGATTATTTATATTGATACAAATTATCAAGTTTCTATCGTAGGTAGTCCTGATAAAAAATATCTTTGGATTTTATCAAGAGAGATTTTAGCAAAAGAGCAAATAACCTCTTTGCTTGAAATAGCCAAGCAAAGAGGTTTTGATACTAGCGATGTGATTTTTGATGAGTATTAATTTTCTGCACTCATATCGATTACATAGCGGAATTTGGCTTTTCCTGAAGTGAGGTTTTCGTAAGCTTTGTCAATCTCGCTTGGCTTGATGAGTTCAATTTCAGGATAAATTCCATGTTCTAAAGAAAAATCAAGCATTTCTTGAGTTTCTTTAATGCCCCCAATAAGTGAGCCATATACTTTTTTACCTGCTTTATGTACAAAGTGAATGATGTTAATGCTAGGGCTTACTTCATGTGGAGGTAATCCTACTATAGCCATCTCACCACCAAATTTTAATAAATCCATATAAGCTAGCGGATCATAAGGGGTTGGTATGGTGGAGATGATGAGGTCAAATCTTTCTTTTACCACGCTTTTGTCTGTACTAGTATAAAAATTACTCACTCCCATAGCTAGAGCTTCTGCTTTTTTGTTTTCATTTCTTGCAAAAACACTTACTTTTGCACCCATTTTCACAGCATATTTAACTGCCATCATACCAAGTCCACCAAAACCTGCTACGGCTACACTTGAGCCTTCTTTGATGTTTGAAAATTTAAGCGGTGAATAGGTAGTAATACCTGCACAAAGTAAAGGTGCTACTTTGTCAAGTGGAGCATTTTTGGGTACATTGATAGCAAATTTTTCACTTACTACGATGTTGTTTGAGTAGCCTCCATAGGTGTTTTCATTATCATGAAATACATCTTTGCAGTTATAAGTGTAGATGGTTTTACCATTTTCGCAAAATTGTTCTTGAGATTTTTTACATGCTTCGCACTCTCCGCATGAGTTTACCATGCACCCAACCCCAGCATAATCACCTACTTTAAATTTACTCACATTTTCACCCACTGCGATAACTTCTCCTGCTATTTCATGACCAGGTACGCAAGGGTAGGTTGCCTCGCCCCATTCGCTTCTTGCGGTATGTATGTCACTATGACAAATTCCTGCGTACTTGATAGCGATTAAGATGTCGTTTTTGCCTACTTTATGGCGTGTAAATTCAAAAGGTGTGAATTTAGAATCCTTGCTAAGCATAGCATAACCTTTACTTTTAACACGACCATTTTCTAAAAAGATTTTTGAGTCCATTTTCTCTCCTTTGTGGTTTTTGAAATTATAATAAAGCTAGGTTTTTATTGCAATAGGGAAAATAAAGTAAGATACTATACTCAAGGTACGTTTGTGGGTTTTGGTTTGATTTTTATGGTATAATTATTTAAATTTTTTACCCATAAGGAAGCCATGGAACTTAAGCATTTTTCAGAAGATGATACTAGAGTTAAACTCATAGATGTAAAACTTCACGCTAGCTCTTGGAGCGAAGAAAATATCATAAGAAATTATTATTTTACCGATGGGCGTAAGCTTATAGGAAATAAAAGAGGCGAAAGAAAATTTGCAGATTATTTGCTGAAATTTCAAAACAATAATCTTGCTATCATAGAAGCTAAAAAACAAAGCAAAGATCCTTTAGATGGCTTGTCTCAAGGCATAGAATATGCCAGAATTTTAAACGTAGCATTTGTATATAGCACTAATGGCGATAAAATTTATGAATACAACTTAAAAACTTCAAGCGGTGAGTATATAGAAAAATTTCCAACCCCAAGTGAGCTTTTTGCTAGGATTTATGGAAATTTAAAAGAATGGCAACACAAGCTTTTATCGCAGCGAGAATTATACATACCCCAAAAAGGATTAAGGTATTATCAAAAGATCGCAGTTGATAAAGTCATAGAAGCTTTGATTAACGGTAAAAATAGAATTTTACTCACTCTTGCTACAGGTACAGGTAAAACCACCATAGCTTTTGCTTTGTGTTATCGTTTGCTTGAAGCTAGGTGGAATAAAACAAATCAAGACAAAAAACCTAAGATATTATTTTTATGTGATAGGGTGAGTTTAAGAGATCAAGCTTTAGGAGAGTTTAATCCTATAGAGGGCGATTGCGTGGCAGTGAGTGCGCAAGAGTTGAGAAAAAATAATGGCAGAGTGCCTACAAGTGCAAATGTGTTTTTTGGAATTTATCAAAGTCTAGCTTCAAATTCAAAAGAACAAGAAAATGCTAATGAAGAACAAGAAAGCAAATTCTACTTACAATACCCCAAAGATTTTTTTGATCTTATCATCATCGATGAATGCCACAGAGGTGGAGCGAATGAAAAAGGTAGCTGGGCAGGGGTGCTAGAGTATTTTTCGTCGGCTACGCATTTAGGGCTTACTGCTACACCTAAAAAAAGTGATAATGTAGATACTTATAGGTATTTTGGTGAGAGTATGTATGAGTATAGTCTTAAAGATGGCATAGAAGATGGCTTTTTAACCCCTTATAAAGTTAAGCGTGTTACGACTACGCTTAGTGAAGGCTATGTGTATAACCCTGATGATATCATAGAAGGTGAGTTAGAAAAAGGATTTTATAAGATCAATGAATTTGAAAGAAATATTCACTTACCTCAATACAACGATTTTCTAGCTAAAGAAATTTTAAAGCTCATCAACCCTATGGATAAAACCATCATCTTTTGTGCTAACCAAGCCCATGCAAGCGAAGTAAAAAGAGCCATTGATAAATTTAAAAGTGTAAAAAGAGATGACTACTGCGTGAGGGTTACAAGTGATGAGGGTAAAATAGGGCTTGAGTACTTAAAGCAGTTTCAAGATAATGACAAAAGCTACCCTGTGATACTCACTAGTTCTAAAATGCTAACCACAGGAGTAGATGCTAGAAATGTCCGCAACATAGTGCTTTTGGCAAATATAGGTTCTATCATAGAATTTAAGCAAATCATCGGAAGAGGCACTAGGGTGTATGAGGGAAAAGACTTTTTTACTATACTAGATTTTACCGGAGTAACAAGACTTTTTTATGATCCTAAATGGGATGGCGAGCAGATCAAAGATGAAGAAAAAACCGAAGTAAAAATTATACAAAACAAAAGAGAGCAAAGCAACCCTAAAGAAGCAACCAAGCAAAAAGAAGTCACTGTGCATTTAAAAGGCACAAAACTAAAAGTGCTTGATATAACGACAAGCTATATAGGAGATAGCGACAAGCCACTTAGCACAAAAGAATTTTTGGAATTTTTAGTAGGAAAATTAGCAGAATTTTATAACGATGAGACAAGGTTACGCGAGATTTGGAGTAATCAAGCAAGTAGAAAAGAATTTTTACAAAAACTTGAAAAAGACCGCATAAGCGAGCAGGTTTTGGAAGAATTGACAGTGATTTTTGAGCAAAAAGACTGCGATGTGTATGATGTGCTAGCACACTTAAGCTTTAACAGCGAGATAAAAACACGCCATGAACGCGTGCTAAATGTAAAAAATAGTACATTTTTAAAACGCTTCCAAAAAGAAAAAGCCTTAAAGCTTGTGGAATTTTTACTAGATAGGTATCAAGAGTATGGCATAAAAGACTTTGATAGTGGGTTAAAAACACTTATAGATCTTAGCTCTTTAGGTAGCGTAAAAGAGCTAGTGAGTGAATTTGAAGGTATGGAAAATTTAAAACAATGCATTGATGATTTACAAAGGGAGATTTATGCGAGGTAAAAAATGAAAATTTTAAAATTTGATGAAATAAATTTTGGCTCTTATAAAAATTTTAAATGGGGTAATAATCTTGATGAATTTAAAATAATTAATATTTTTTATGGTAGAAATTATTCAGGTAAAACTACACTTTCAAGGATAGCTAGAAGTTTTGAGCTTAAAAAACATAATGAAGATTTTTTAGATGGAGAATTTAAAATAAAATTAGAAGATGGTAATTTTTTAACTCGAAATGATGTGGCAAATTCTAATCTAGATATTAGGGTTTATAATAGTGATTTTGTAAAGGAAAATTTAAATTATTTATATGATAAAAAAGGAGATATAAAAGGCTTTAAAAGTATAGGGGTGGAGCAAAAAAACATAAATGAAATAATTGAAAAAAGAGAAGAAATTTTAGCAAAAAGATGTGAGAAGTTAAAAAATACACAAATAAATCAAGATGATATTTCTAAAAAACAACAAGATAAGATAAAAACTTTAAATGAAAACCTTGCAAATAAAGCTAAAGTTATAAAAAGTAGTTCAAATTTGACAAAACAAGGTAATGACTATAATAAGAGAAATTTAGAAAAAGATTTAGTTGTAATTAAAAATGATGTAAATATCTATATTCTTAACGATGAAACACAAAATCAACTTATAGAAATTTTAGAAGATAAAGAGAAACAAAATATAAATTTTACAATCAATTTTAATAAAAATAATTTTCAAAATATTTTAAAACATTTATCAGAAAATCTTGAAAAAGAAATTATCATTAAAGAAAATTTAACAAGCGAATTAAGACAATGGCTAGAAGAAGGTTTAAAATTTCATACAGAGCATTCATCTGCACAGCAATGTAAATTTTGCAACAATCCCTTAACATTAGAAAGAATAGCTTGGATTGAAAACAACACAAAAGATGATAGTGGAGAAAAAGAACAGATTGAAAAAGAATTAAAATATTTATTAGATAATTTTGAAAATTATCAACTAGAATTAAAAAATTTATTGCAAGATATTGAATATGAAAATTTTTATTCTAATTATAAAGATAGTTTTATTGCCTTAAAAGAACAACTAGGAGTAAGTATTGCGAATTATAACAAAGAGCTATTGAAAATAGAGAAAAAATTAAAAGAAAAACAAAAAGATGTTTTTACTCCCATAAAGTTAGAAAATATTAATGATTTTTCAGACGAGATATTTTTAACATTAAACCAAATTGAAAATTTATGCAAAGAAAATGATGAATACACAAAAAATTTATTAATAAATCAAAATGAAGCAAGAGAAAGATTAAGATTGAATGAAGTAGCAAAGTTTGCTAAAGATAGTGATTATTTTACTATACAAGATGAAATTGAAAATCTACAACAAAATATAAATACTTTGGGAGAAAGTATTAAAACGCAAAGCGACAAAAAAGAACTTTTAGAAAATAGAATAGAAAATTATAAAGCAAAGCTTAGTAACCTAGAAACTTCCACAAACAATATAAACAAATATTTAAAATCATATTTTGGACACAATCTATTAGAATTAAAAGCAAAAAAAGACGATAAAGGACAATTAAATGGAGAATTTGGAATTTTAAGAAATGGCAAGCAAGCTAAGAATTTAAGCGAGGGTGAGTGTAGCTTGGTAGCTTTTTGTTATTTTGTAGCAAGTTTAGAAGATGCAAACACCAAAGATAAAAATCCTATAATATGGATAGACGACCCTATCTCTAGTCTTGATAACAATCATATATTTTTTATTTTTTCTTTGATAGAAAATGAAATAATAAAAAAAGATTCTTTTAAGCAATTTTTTATATCTACTCACAATTTAGATTTTTTAAAATATATAAAAAGATTAAAGAAAAGCAAACCCAAACAAAATAAAAACGATAAAACAGAGTACGAGTTTCCACAATACTATTTTATTGAAAGGGGTATTAAAGAAAGTATAGAAACAAGCGAAATTAAAAATCTATCAAGATACTTGAAAAAATATACAACAGAATTTAATTATCTTTTTGAACAAATTTATAAGTTTAAAACCATCGATACTATAGGCGATGAAGATTTAAAAACTTCTCTTGTCTATAATTTTGGAAATAATTTAAGAAAATTTCTTGAGATTTACTTGTTTTTTAAATATCCAAATAATTTTGAGAGTTTAGATCAAGAACTAATCGAAAGATTTTTTAATGATACATATCAAAGTGATAAAATTGATGAAAATCATCAAAAAATGGTAGCAGGTATTATAAATAGATATCAAAATGAGTATTCACATTTAAGAGAGATACTTAGCAGAGGAATGCAACCTATTGATATAGAGGAAAGCAAAAAAATAGCTGATTTTGTTTTAACAATGATGAAGAAAAATGATAAAAATCAATTTAAAGCACTTGTAAGAAGTATAAGTAATGACAGATAAAATAAGTTATTTAATAACAAATTTACCGCAGGGTTGGAAAGTTAAAACCATAGAAGAAGTTTGTAAAAATTCAAGCTCTAATTTAGCATTAAAAGATATTAAAGATAAAAATGGACAATATCCTGTTTTTGGTGCTAGCGGTATTGTTGGTTATGTGGATTTTTATCATAAAGATAAAGAATGTTTAGGTATAGTAAAAGATGGAGCCGGAGTAGGAAGAGTTTTTGTATTGCCAAAAAATACTTCAGTTATAGGAACTTTAAATTATTTAGAAACTTTTGAAAATACTAATCTTAAATATTTGTTTCATTTTCTTTGTAGTGTTGATTTTTCAAAATATGTTTTAGGTTCAGCTATACCACATATTTATTTTAGAGATTATAAAAAAGAGCAAATTCCACTACCACCCCTTAAAGAGCAAGAAAGGATAGTGGAAATTTTAGATGAGAGTTTTGCAAAGATAGATGAGAGTATAAAAATCTTAGAGCAGGATTTACTAAATTTAGATGAGTTAATGCAAAGTGCCTTACAAAAAGCTTTTAACCCTTTAAAAGATAATGCTAAGAAAAACTACAAACTCCCACAAGGTTGGGAATGGAAAAGCTTAGGGGAAATATGTTTTATTACAGATGGAACACACAAAACACCTAACTATATAAAAACAGGGATTCCTTTTTTATCTGTTAAAAATATTTCTAAAGGTTTTTTTGATTTAAGCGATATCAAATACATTTCACTAGAAGAGCATAACAAGCTTATAAAAAGAGCTAAGCCTGAATTTGGAGATATTTTAATTTGTCGCATCGGAACCTTGGGAAAGGCTATAAAAATTTCTTTAGATTTTGAATTTAGTATTTTCGTTAGCTTGGGGCTTTTAAAACCAAAAGTTAAAATTATAAGTGACTATTTGGTTTATTTTTTGAATTCTTATTTTATTGAAAGGTGGATTGATAATAATAAAGTTGGTGGTGGAACACATACTGCAAAATTAAATTTAAATATTTTAGAAAAATGTCCTATTGCGCTACCCCCACTCAAAGAGCAAGAGCAAATCGCTTTGTATTTAGATGAGCTTTCTTCTCATGTAAAAAATTTAAAGCAAAACTATCAAATGCAGATAAAAAATCTACAAGAGCTTAAAAAGTCCTTGCTAGATAAAGCTTTTCAGGGAAGATTATAAATGTTAAAATTTTTATCAAATTTTAACATAAGGACTAGATATGTTAAAAATTTTTGATTTTTTTAACATATTTTTTTATAATGTTAAAAATTTTAAAAAATTTTAACATATGGAAAAATTATGAAAGAATTCATACCACCAAAACTTCCTTTAGATATAGAATTAAATGCAAATATTTATGGTCTCATCATTAGGGCTTCGAGAAAATTAGCGGAGTTAAATGGATTTAGCAAAAGCATGTCTAATCCAAATATATTAATCAATGCTTTGATCTTGCAAGAAGCTAAAGATTCTAGCGAGATAGAAAATATTATTACCACTCACGATGAACTTTTTTTATCTCAAATCGATGAAAGTAAACTTACAAGAGCGGCAAAAGAAGTAAAAGACTATGAAAATGCTTTAAAAAAAGGATATGAGCTTTTAAAAAAAGAGCAATTATTAAGAAATGCACATATTTTAGAAATTCAAAAAAGACTAGAAAGAAATAATGCGGGTTTTAGAAAACAAAGCGGAACTACGCTGATAAACCCTACCACAGGAGAAATCAAACACACACCCCCGCAAAATCCTAGTGACATACAAGAACTTATGGGAAATTTGGAGCGATACATCAACGATGATACTTTAGATGAACTTGATTTTTTGGTAAAAATGGCAATCATTCATTATCAGTTTGAAAGCATACATCCATTTTACGATGGTAATGGTAGAACAGGCAGGATTATCAATATACTTTATTTAGTTTATAAAGGCTTGCTTGATTTGCCTATCTTGTATTTAAGTGCTTATATAGTAAATAACAAAGAAGAGTATTATAATCTTTTGCAAAAAGTACGTGATGAAGGTGCAATTTTGGAATGGATAGAATACATACTCAAAGGTGTAGAGCAAACTGCTATAAAAACGATAAAAACCATTACTATAATAGAAAAAATGATGTCTGATGTAGGTGAAATTTTGCAAAATAAAACGAATTTTTACAGCAAAGACTTTATGGAGCTTTTGTTTTCTCATCCTTATACAAAGATAGACTTTTTGATAAATAAATTAGATATTTCTAGGCAAAGTGCCTCAAAATACCTTAAAATTTGTGAAAATTTAGGGGTGCTAGAGTGCATTAAAATGGGTAGAAATAATTATTATATTAATATAGAACTTTTAAGACTTTTTAGAAAGGGAATTTTTTAAATGCAAGGTAAAATCGATAAAATCACAGATATTCTAAGACGCGATGATGGCATAAGCGGTGCTATGCATTATAGTGAGCAGATTAGTTGGGTGCTTTTTTTGAAATTTTTAGATGATTATGAAGAAGAGCTAAAGCTAGAAGCTGAGTTAGATGAAAAGCCTTATAAGGCTATTTTGCAAGAAAAATTCAGTTGGAGAGCTTGGGCAGCACCTAAAACAAGCGAAGGAAAGCTTGATGTAAAAAATGCTTTAAGCGGAAGTGATTTGCTAAGCTTTGTGAATGATGAGCTTTTTCCATACCTAAAAAGTTTTAAAGATAATGAAAATTTCAAAAGCATAGAGTATAAGATAGGCGGAATTTTTGAATTTATAGACAACCGCATAGCTAATGGCCATACTTTAAGAGAAGTTATAAATTTAGTCGATGAGCTAAGTTTTAGCAAAGAAAGTGATGTATTTGCTTTAGGTGAGGTTTATGAAAAGCTTTTAAAAGACATGGGAAGCGATGGGGGAAATAGTGGGGAGTTTTATACCCCAAGACCTTTGGTTAGAGCCATGGTGGAGGTGCTAGACCCTAAAGCAAAAGAGAGAATTTATGATCCTGCGTGTGGGAGTTGTGGGTTTTTAGTAGAGAGTTTTTTGCATATTCTTTATGAAGATAGGGCAAAAAAGAAAAAAGCAAATTTGAGTGTGGAAGAACTTGAATTTTTACAAAATGATGCCTTGTTCGGTAAAGAAAAAACTCCGCTAAGTTATGCAATGGGCGTGATGAATATGATCTTACATGAGGTTAAGTCCCCAAATATCATCAAAACCAATACTCTAAATAAAAAAATCACAGACATAACTGAAAATGAAAAATACGAAGTGATTTTGGCAAATCCTCCTTTTGGTGGTAAAGAAAAAGATCAAATTCAAAATAACTTTCCTGTAAAATCAAATGCTACCGAGCTTTTGTTCTTGCAGCATATTTTAAAGTCTTTGAAAAACAACGGAAGATGTGCCATAGTAGTGCCTGAAGGAGTGCTTTTTCAAAATTCAAATGCCTTTGTGAGTGTAAAAAAAGACTTGCTAGAAAATTTTAATCTTGAATGTGTTTTAAGCTTGCCAAGTGGGGTGTTTTTGCCTTATAGTGCGGTAAAAACTAATGTGCTTTTTTTCTCTAAAGGACAAAGAAGCATTTGTGGTGAAAATGATGAAAGTGTATATTACTATGAGCTTGTGCCTCCTTTTAAATTGACCAAAAACAAACCTTTAGAATACACGCATTTGCAAGAATTTTTAAAATGTTATAAAGAAAGAAAAATCACGGCTAATTCTTATTTGGTAAGTAAAAAAGAACTTGAAGAAAGAAATTATGATTTAAGTGCTAAAAATCCAAACATAAAAGAAGAAAAAACTTTGCGTGAAGTAGAGGAAATTTTAAGCGAGTTAGAGCAAAACCAAAAACAAGCAAAAATGCTTTTTGAGAAAATTCAAAAAGCACTTATTTAAGGCATTAAAACAATATCCACTAAATCATTTTCTTTTATATCATCATTTGCTATCATAAGTGCAGCTTTGTGGTTAAGGTTGTTGATGATGGCACTTGAGCCTTGTTTTTTGCCTTTTAAATTGGCATAAATTTTTCCGTCTTTAAATTCTACATTACAAGCTACAAATTCTAAATGTGGACTTTTTTTCTTATAGTCAGTATTTGCAAATACTTTAAATACATAGTCTTTTTCTTGTAAAAGCCAAGCATTTAAAAGTTCTCTTACATATAAATTAAACATTACCATAGCCGAGTATGGAAAACCCGGCAGGGCAAAGATGAATTTGTCTTCAAATTTGGCTATTTTGATGTGTTTGCCAGGCTTTACATTGACTTTGTCTATGATGATTTCATACTCTTTAACAGCTTGCTTTAAAAAGTCAAAATCCCCCATGGAAACTCCACCAGTGGTAACTAAAATATCACATGCATTAAGTGCTTGTTTTAAAACACTTGGAGTTTTTTGCATATCATCTTTTAAAAGTGGGAAAATTCTAGCTTCAACACCAAGTTTTTTTGCCATATTAGCTATGGCTACATGGTTTGATGAGCGAATTTGTGCAGGATGTTCTAAGCTTTCGCCTAAGTCTTTGATCTCACTTCCGCTACTTAGCACGCCTATGATAGGTTTAGCAAAAACACTAATGTGAAAATATCCAAGCTCGGCTAAAAGTGCTATCTCGCTATAGCCTAGCTTTGTACCTTTTGTGAGTAAAATTTCACCTTTGGTGTAGCTCTCGCCCACCTTTCTTACAGCAAAGCCTTGTGGAACCTTTTCTTTTATATAAACTATGTTATTTTTAACTTCTACTTTTTCCACAGGCACTAAGGTATCACAACCCTCACTCATTAAAGAACCTGTAAAGGTTTTAACGCATTCTTTATTTTGTATTTTAAAGCTTGGAAAAACTCCGGCAGGCACTTCACCTATGATAGACAAAGGCTCATCTTGCTCGCTAAATTTGATCGCATAGCCATCCATAGAAGCAGTGGGAAATTGAGGGTTATTAGCAGAAGCTTTGATGTCTATGGCTAAAATTCTATCTAAGCACTGTGTTAAAGCAATGTTTTCTATCTTTTCATATGTTTGTATGTGTGAATGAAGTATATCTAAACTTTGTTTATAAGAAGTTAGCATTTTAGTCCTTAGTGCTTAAAATTCCTGCTCCTTGAAGTTTCAAAGAGCGTTCTTTGGCATAAATTTTTTCGCCATTAATGATATCATATTTCCATATAGGTGCACTTGCTTTAAAATCTTCTACAAAATCATTAATCAGCTTAAGTCCTAATTTTCTTTGCTTACTTAAAACCCCAGCAAAATAAGAACTCTCATGCACCTTAACCTCGCCGATAGAGTGAGCAAACATCAAGCTTACATTTTCATTTGCAAGTTTTTGGCACCACTTTTCAAACCAAGTTTTTAATAAAGGCTCATATATATCAAAACTCAAAGCCTCAATCTCATCTTCAGCCCTCACTATACCGCAAAATGTGATCAAAGCTCCGCAGTTTTTATCTTTAGCATATTCATACCATCTAGCATAAATGCTAGGAATTTCTAAGGCTCCTTGGTGTAATTCAAACATAACTCATCCTCCACAAACCGGTGGTAATAAACAAATTTTATCCCCATCTTTTAAGGTAGTTTCATCATTAAAAACCATTTCATCATTTAAAGCAACTGCACAAAGCTCAAGCCATTCTTTTAAGCTTTCATCTTGCCCTAAAATTGCTTTTAATTCTTTAAGATTGCTTACGTTTAGTTCTAAGCTTTCTTTGTTAATTGGCCCTAGAAATTCGACTTTTACCATTTTTTTACCTTTATTCTTTTATTTCTAAAATTCCCATCATTCCAAGATCTTCATGCTCTAAAATATGGCAGTGAAACATTCTAATACCGGTAAATTTTTGACTCATTCTAAGTCTTAATTCTTCTCCAGGTCTTACATTAATTGTATCTTGCAATGCTCTGAATTTTGCTTTTGTTATTTTACCCTTAAATTTAGAAGATATGAGTTCAAATTGTGTTCCGTGTATATGGAAAGGATGATCCATATGCGATTTGTTTTTTACTACCCATTCTTCCACCTCATTTAATTTTGAGGTTAAATCCGTTCTATTCATATCAAATGTTTTACCATTGATTAAAAACATAGAGGCAAGGCTTTTTTTGATTTCTTCTTCACTTTTTTTACTAATACCATGCATTTGCATATGATCTTCACTCATAATCACTTCTTTAAAGCTTGTAGCTTCTTTTAAAGGTGGAAATTCGCGTAATTTCTCCGGTATGTTTTCTATAGTTTTTTCTACTTTAAGATCAGCTAACATAAGAGTGTAAGGTTCTTCTTTAACAAGCATTTTATCGCGGTCATAATAAGTACTTTCAAGTTTAAATTCACCCTTACTTGCTTTGATTAATACTTCTACTCTTGAAGCAGGACTTAAAAATAACTCATCTAATTCAACACCTTTTTCTATAAGCCCTCCATCAGTTCCTACTAAAATAAATTTAGCACCTTTAATGCGTAAATTTAAATATCTTGCCGCACAAAAATTATAAATACGAATTCTTTGAGCTTTGTCAAGTGTTATTTTTGGTTTTAATTGTCCATTGATAAGAACTAAATTTCCTTCTCTACCATTTAGCCAATCAAATAAATTATTATCAGGAATTTGTGCATTTTCATCTAAACGCAAATCACTAATCACCCAATCTTGTTCTTGTAAATGCGACAACGCGTCTTTTTTAGCTTTTACTACAAATACCCCTGCTAAGCCTTTATAAACTTGTTTTGCTGTGGTGTAGTGTGGGTGTGGATGATACCAGTAAGTTCCTGCTGAATTTTCTCCAAGTTTAAAGCGATAAATTCTTTCTCTACCAGGCATGATAGGATCATGTGGGTTGCCATCTTGCTCAGGTGGTATGTCAAGTCCATGCCAGTGGATAGTAGTTGGTTCTTTTAAGCTATTTTTTACCAAAATTTCTACAGTGTCACCTTCATAAACTTCTATTTTAGGTCCAGGTATAGAGCCATTGTAAGTAAAGCATTTTGTTTTTTTACCTTTAACAAGTTCTATTTGACTTTCTTTGATTTCTATACTTGATCTAAAGAAATTTTTCTTTGTACTTGTATTTTTTAGAAGTTTTAAATTTGCTAATGTTTGTCCGCTAGGAAAGTCTTTTTCATCTAGTAATTTAATGTTTGGATTTTCTAGTTTTATAAAAGAAGTATTGATTTCTTTTGTGTCTTTTTGTGTATGTTTTGAGTGCATATTGTGATGAGAATGATCTCCCATTGCATAAGCACTGCTAATACTTGCCAAACCTAAAGCATTAAATTTTAAAAATAACCTTCTGTCCATTAAATTTTTACTCCTAAATTAATTTTGATTTGGATTTTGATTATAGCTATTATTTGATTAATGATTGTAAATTATAAAAACAAGATATAATTTTAATATGATTTGTTATACAAGTGGTTTTAAATCAAAAATTAAGGATAAATAATGCTAATTAAAAATCATCTAGATAAAGACTTCCAAACCCCTGCTTATATTTTAGAAGAAGACAAACTTAGAAAAAATTGTGAGCTTTTGGCTAAAGTGAGCGAGCAAAGTGGAGCAAAAGTTTTACTTGCGCTAAAGGGTTTTGCTTTTTCAGGTGCTATGGATATAGTGGGTGAGTATTTATCAGGCTGTACTTGTAGCGGGCTTTGGGAAGCTAAATTTGCAAAAGAATATATGGATAAAGAAATTCATACTTTTTCACCTGCTTTTAAAGAGGATGAAATAGATGAAATCATAGATCTTTCACACCATATAGTATTTAATTCTTTTAATCAGTTTAAAAAATTTAAAGACAAAGCAAGTAAAAAGTCTCTTGGTTTGCGTTGTAATCCAGAGTTATCAGTAGCCCCAAAAGAACTTTATAATCCTTGTGGCAGATTTTCAAGATTAGGAATTCGTGCAATTGATTTTGAAAATGAAGATTTAAGCGCTTTAAGTGGGCTTCATTTTCATGCTTTATGTGAAGAAAGTGCGCATTCTTTAGAGCTTGTGTTAAATGCTTTTGAAGCTAAATTTTCAAAATTTATTAAAAATATGAAATGGGTTAATTTTGGTGGAGGTCATCATATTACCAAAGAAGGTTATGACACGCAAAAACTAATTGATCTTTGTAAAAAATTTAGCGATAAATATGGAGTGCAAGTATATCTTGAGCCAGGTGAGGCTGTGGGTTGGCAGTGTGGGACTTTAGTTGCAAGTGTGATAGACATAGTAGAAAATGAGAAAAAAATAGCTATTTTAGATACTTCAAGCGAAGCTCATATGCCAGATACTATCATTATGCCTTATACAAGCGAGGTTTTAAATGCTAGAATTTTATCAAGTCGTGATGGGGAAAAATATAGCGAGTTAAAAGAAAATGAATTTGCTTATTTACTTGGTGGTAATACTTGCCTAGCAGGGGATATCATGGGTGAGTATGCTTTTAATCAAGAATTAAAAATAGGGCAAAAAATAGTATTTTTAGATCAAATTCATTATTCCATAGTTAAAAACACCACTTTTAATGGAGTAAGACTTCCAAATTTAATGTTCTTGGATAAGAATGAAAATTTATCTATGGTAAGAGAATTTTGTTATGAAAATTATTCAAAAAGAAACTAAAAATTGAGTTTTTTTGTAGTTTTTTGCAAATTTATGTTTTTTAAATAAAACTTTTTTTAAAATAAAAATGGAAACTGAAAATTAACAAAACTACAACGCTAAGCTTTGGTTAGCGTGTAATGTTTAGGAGTAATTTATGCATAGGGTTATACTAGCTCTTTTAGCCTGTTTTAACTTTCTATTTGCTCAAGAAAATTTTGAAGTTAAAAATACTCAAATTTGGGATGTACAAAGAGTGATGAATATAGAAAGTTATCAAAATTTTGGTGCTTTGTGGACTAAACTACAAGGTGAATATATTGCAAGTGCTGTTTTGATTATACTTATAGTGGTAATTTCAGCTTTTGCTTTGCATTATATGGTCATAGGTCCAAAGAAATTTTCTCATGATGGTAAGAAAATTTATGCTTTTTCGGTATTTGAAAGATTGTTTCATTTTGTAGCAGCAATCTCTTGGATTATCCTTGTGCCAACCGGACTTATTATGATTTTTGGATCGTATTTTGGCGGTGGATTTTTTGTAAGAATGTGTAAAAACTTACATGGTATTGCTACTATTTTATTTATCATTTCTATCATTCCTATGCTTTTGTGTTGGATTAAAAGAATGCTTCCTGCAAGTTATGATTTAAGATGGATGATGATAGTAGGTGGATATTTAAGTAAAGAGAAAAAACCTGTGCCTGCGGGTAAGTTTAATTTTGGTCAAAAATCATGGTATTATATAGCTGTTTTTGGTGGCTTTTTGATGATAATCACTGGTGCATTTATGTTTTTCCTTGATTTTAATTCTACTTCTTTACAATCTATTTTTGGAATTTCTCATATAGATATTTTAAGAGCTTCGGCTATCATCCATAATATTTTGGGTATTTTATGTGCAGTATTTTTTGCTATTCATATTTATATGGCTGTATTTGCTATTAAAGGAAGTATCCATTCTATGATTAGTGGTTATAAAGAAGAAGAGGAAGTTTATATTTTACATTCTTATTGGTATAAAGAATTAAGCGATAAAAAACAAATCAATCCATCATTTACTTACGATTCTAAAACAAAATTTTAAAATCTTACTTGATTTTTTTAAATTTTCCTTGTTATAATCAAATAAAAATAACAAGGAAAATTAATGATACAAGATATTGATCTTTCGCGTAAATATTTTTATGAATTTTTTTCAAAAGCTTTTAATTTTATCGATGAAAATGAGTTTAAAATTTGGCATGAGCAAGTTTTAGTTTTAGCTCAAAGTCCTTTAGATGACAGTTTAAAATCTGATTTTGAAAAACTTAGCGCATGCGATTTTGCAAGTTTTAAAGAAGAACAAAATGGGGTGTTTTTTGATTTTTCTTATGTGAATGTGCCTATTAGTGCTTCTTTTTATGATGAGGGTAGAGATGATGGTAAAATGAAGCTTCAAGCTTGTGAAATCATTAGAAAAACCAAATTTAGAAAAAAAGAAGATTGTAGACAAAGTGAAGATGAATTTGGTTTTTTGTTTGCTTTTATGGCAAGTATTATTGAGCATGATTTAAAAGTTGCACAGCAATTATTTCGTTTTGTGATAAACCCTGTAGTAGATGAGTTTATAGAAAAATTGCAAATTCACAAAAACTCAAATTTTTACATTGCTATTGCTAATATTATGAAAGTCTTTTTTGTAAATGAAAGAGCTTATTTAGAAGTACAAGCACCTATGAAAAAAGAAGGCAAAAGCGTAGCAGATGAAGCTTTACAAAGACTTCCTTACGAACCAAGACTTCCTACTAAATTTAGTAAAACAAATATAGAAGAACTTAGTAAATTATAAAAATTAATATGTATTTTGTTACCAAAATACATATTATCAAAATCATCTTTTTATGAAAATAGAAATTAAATAAAATCTTAAGTGAAAATATGCAAAATTTACTCTGTTAAGTGCGTAAATACTTTGAAAATAAGTATTTATAGTTATTCTTTACTTTTATTTCAAAGGAGAGAACATGGAGGCCAATCAAAGAAGAGATTTTTTAAAAAAATCTTTGAAAATTGGTGCTTTAGGGGTGGTAGCTGGAGCAAGTGTAAATGCTTTAGCTAAAGATGACTACCAAGAGCAAAATACCGTAGTTTTAGGAAAAAGTACTAAAAAAGAAGTGCTTTATAAAAAAACTATGCATTGGGAAAAATACTACAAAATAGCTTATTAATTAAGAAAGGAAGAAGATGGCATTAGCAAGAAGAAATTTTCTTAAGCTTGCTGGTATTGCTGGTCTTGGAAGTGCGGCTTTTGGTAGTGAAAACAAAGCTATTAGAGCTGCAAGTGAACAAGAAGTAGCAAATCCTTATCCAGATTCTAAGATTGTTAGAACAATCTGTAGTATCTGTAGTGCAGGCTGTGGAATTAAAGCAGAAGTACAAGATGGAGTTTGGGTGCGTCAAGAAAACGCTATAGAACATCCTATTTCTCAAGGATCACACTGCTGTAAAGGGATAGATCAAATCGATCTTACTAAATCAAAACAGCGTATTAAATATCCTATGAAAAAAGAAAACGGTAAATGGGTGCGTTTAACTTGGGAGCAAGCTATCAATGAAATTGGTGATAAAATGCTTGAAATCCGTAAAGAAAATGGACCTGATAGCGTTATGTTTTTAGGTTCGGCTAAATTTAATAACCAACAAGCTTATTATTTTAGAAAATTTGCAGCATTTTGGGGTACTAATAATATAGACCACGTTGCTAGAATTTGACACAGCGCAACAGTCGCCGGTGTGGCGAATACATGGGGTTATGGCGCTATGACAAATCATTTTGGTGATGTGACTAAACATTCAAAAATGATGATTATTTTTGGTGCAAATACTGCTGTGGCTAATCCTATTGGATTTAAACACTTATTGCAAGCAAAAGATCGTAATAATGCTAAATTGGTAGTTGTAGATCCTGTATTTACAAAAACTGCGGTACATGCTGATGAATACGTAAGAATTCGTCCAGGTACAGATATAGCTTTAGTTTATGGTATGCTTCATTTGATCTTCAAAAACGGTTGGGAAGATAAAGAATTAATCAAAACTAGAACTTATGGGGTTGAAGAAATAAAAGCAGAAGCTGCTAAATGGACTCCTGAAGTTGTAGAAGATGTAACAGGTGTTCCAGCTGCTCAACTTGAAAAAATCACAAGAATGCTAGCTACAATCAAACCTGCTACGCTATTTTGGGCTTTAGGTATTACTCAACACTCAGTAGGTAGCTCTAACACAAGAATTCTTGCTATCTTACAACTCGTTCTTGGTAATATAGGCAAGCCAGGTGCAGGAACAAACATCATTAGAGGTCATGATAATGTTCAAGGTGCTACTGATATGGGTTGTTTAGCTGATACTTTACCGGCTTATTATGGTTTAGGTGATGATGCATGGAATCATTTTGCTAATTTTTGGAATGTAGATAGAGAATATTTAAATTCAAGATTTTATTCTAAAGAATGGATGCATGAAAAAGGCTTTTCACTAGCGAAATGGTGGCAAGGTGTTTTACATGAAGAAAAAACTTATTCTAACTCACCTATCCGCGTACTTTGGGTACAAGGAACGGGTATTACTTCTATGGCACATACGGTAAAAATTCAAGAAGCACTTAAAAAACTTGATATGATTGTAATCGCTGAGCCTTTTGTAAATGAAGTAGCAGTTTTAGCAGATCGTCCTGATGGTATTTATATCATCCCTGCTTGTACTCAATTTGAAACAGAAGGTTATGTAACTGCGACTAACCGTGCTATGCAATGGCGCTCTCAAGTAGTAAAACCAATTTATGAAAGTAAAGAAGACCATGAAATTATGTTTGCTTTTGCTAAAAAATTTGGTTTTTACAAAGAATACACTCGCGGTATGAAAATGGAATTAAAAGATCATAAACTTGTGCAAACAAGAGATGATAGTGATGATAATTTCGTATGGCCTGATGATGCTACAAGAGAAATGAGTAATGGTCTTTTAAGTATAGGTTTAAGAGGTATTTCAGCTGAGCGTCTAAGAAAACACCAACAAAATTGGGAACATTTTGATCCTGATACTCAAAGAGGTATTGGTGGTGAAGTTAAAGGTGAATATTATGGCTTACCTTGGCCTTGTTGGGATAAACAGCACCCTGGTACTTCTATATTATGGAATACTGATGTGCCTTATGAAGAAGGTGGTATGGGCTTTAGAAACCGTTTTGGTTTAGAGCATGAGGGGCATTCTCAATTAGCAGATGAAGCCTTTACTCCAAAAGGATGTAAAGTTAAAGGTGGTTACCCACAAATTACTAAAGCAAATATCGAAAAAGTGTTTAATATTAAACTAAGCGATAGTGAAAAAGAATTAATGGGTGCTAGCTGGAGCACAGATATTTCAGGTATTATCTTAGAAAAATGTAGGGAAAAAAGTGCTTGTTGTTTAGGTAATGCAAGAGCTAGAATGAAAGTTTGGGAGTTTGCTGATCCTATCCCACTACATAGAGAGCCTATTCACTCGCCTCGTTGGGATTTGGTTAAAAAGTATCCTACTTGGGGTGATCAAGAGAAAAACTTTAGGGTTGAGAGTAAATTTATTAGCGAACAACAAAAAACAGATTGGAGCAAAGAGTTTCCAACTATCATTTCAAGTATGCGCTTAGTAAATTTAAGTGGTGCGGGTATGCTTGAGAGAACTAGTAAATATCTTGCTGCAATCACACCTGAGATGTTTGCTAATGTACACCCTGAACTTGCTTTAAAATATGGCATAAATGATGGGGATATGATGTGGATTCACTCACCACAAGGCACTAAGATTAAAGTAAAATGTGTGCATAATCATTCAGTTACGCCAGATAGAATTTGCTTGCCTTATAACTTTGCAGGCATTATGCAAGGAGTGGATTTAAGTTATAATTATCCTGAAGGTACTAAGCCTTATACTATAGGGGAGAGTTCTAACACGGTTACTAACTATGGTTTTGATATAAATACGCAAATTTCTGAGTTTAACGCAGGACTTTGCAGACTTGAAAAGGCTTAAGGGGTAAGTTATGGCTAGAATGAAATTTTATGTAGATAATAATCGCTGTATTTCTTGCTTTGCTTGTCAAGTAGCTTGTTCAAGTGCGCATGAAGTGCCAGTGGGAATTAATAGAAGAAAAGTAATCACTTTAAATGAAGGTATAGAAGGCAAAGAGTTTTCAACAACTCTTGCTTGCCAACATTGTACAGACGCTCCATGTGAGCAAGTTTGTCCTGTAAAATGCTTTTATATTAGAGCTGATGGTATTGTTTTACATGATAAAAAAACTTGTATAGGTTGTGGATATTGTCTTTATGCATGTCCTTTTGGTGCTCCACAATTTCCAAGAGATGGTGCTTTTGGCATTAAGGGTGAAATGGATAAATGTACTATGTGTGCAGGTGGTCCCGAGCCTACTAACTCTCATGAAGAAAGAGAACTTTATGGACAAAATCGTATTGCAGAAGGTAAAGTACCTATGTGTGCTGCGGTTTGTTCTACAAATGCACTTTTGGTTGGCGATGCAGCTGAAGTTAGTGCAATGTATAGAAAAAGAGTTTTACTCAAGGGTCAAAATTTAGGACTTGATATAAAATAACTCAAAGGGTGTTTACAAGCACCCTTTTTACTACTTATAATCCAAGGTTAATTCATGGAAGAGCTAATTTTACAAATTCAAGAAAATCTTGATGAAAATAATAAACTTACTTGTAAAAAAGCATTAGAACTTTTAAAACATTATTCTAAAGAAGATTTTCAAACTGCTATAAAAGAATTAGGTGTAAAAATTTCAGATTGTGAGCTAGGTCAATTTGGCAAGTTAAATAAAAATATAGCAAAAAGTGAAATTTTAGAAAAATTGGAAGTAAAATTAGATTCTAAGCGTCGCATATCATGTAAAGATGCTTTAGAATGTGCTAAAAACTTTAATATGGCTGATATGAGAGCCACGCTTAAAACTTATAAAATTGATGTTAAATACTGTGAACTTGGTTGTTTTGAAGAAAAAAAGGGTAAAAAATTTCATGTAAAAAGCAAAATTTGGGTAGAAAATCCTGAAGGAGAATTGCTTTTTGGTAAAGGTAAAACAGATATTTTAGAATTAGTAGGAGAATGTGGAAGTATCTCCCAAGCGGCTAAACAACTAGGGATTAATTATAAAAAAGCATGGCTTTATATACAAGATTTAGAAAAAAATATGAAAGAAGAATTACTCATTGCTAAAAAAGGAAGAGGAAGTGAAGCTGGTAGTAAGCTTACTCCAAGAGCTTATGAGTTAATTCAAAATTTTAAAATTTTACAACAAGATGTAGAAGAATACACTAATAAACGCTTTAAAGAATTATTTTTCAAGAAAAATCAAGAAAAAGACAAAACTTAATTTGAATACAAGTTATAACAATATATCATTAAGCAAAAAAGGTAAAAAATGAAAATTGATTGTAGAGATTTAGCTTGTCCGCGTCCTGTGATAGAAACAAAAAAAGCTTTAGAAGAGTTAAAAGAAAATGAAAATTTAGAAATTCTTTTAAATTCTCAAGCTTCTAAAGAAAATGTAATGAGATTTTTAAAATCTTTAAATTTGGAATTTAGTGTTAAAGATTTAGATGATGAGAGTATTATTAGCATTGTAAAAGATAGTAATATAGCTCAAACTCAAGAAAAAAATTTACAAGAATACAATGTGTTATTTTTAAAAAGCGATAGAGTGGGCGAGGGAGAACTTGGAAAAAATCTAATGCTAGGTTTTTTAAAAACCCTAAAAGATTTATCTAATAAACCTGCAAAAATCCTTTGTGTTAATGATAGTGTTTTGATGAATACTGATTGCTCTCATATTGCTTTTGAAGCTATGAAAGAACTTGAAAATTTAGGAGTTGAAATTTATAGTTGCGGGGCATGTTTGGAATTTTTTGGCAAAAGCAAAGAGCTTAAAATAGGTAAAATAGGTAATGCTTATGAAATTTTAAATGAACTTTTTGGAAAGGCAAAGATTATTTCTTTATGATATATAAAGATCAAAAACTAACCCAATATGTAAAAGCTGCGGGTTGAGCTGCCAAATTAGACTCGGTGGGTCTTGACAAAATTCTTGGCATTTTAAAACCGCATGAAAACATTTTAAGTGGTATTAATAATAATGAAGATGCAAGTGTTTATAAGCTAAATGAAGATTTAGCTTTGGTGCAAACTCTTGATTTTATTACACCCGTGGTTGATAGTGCGTATCATTTTGGCGCTATAGCTGCTGCAAATGCTTTAAGTGATGTATTTGCTATGGGCGCTGAGGTGATTAATGCTTTAAATATTGTAGGCTTTGATACTTGTCATTTTAATAATGAAATTTTACTTGAAGTGTTAGAAGGTGCTAGAGTTAAGGTTGAAGAAGCTGGCGCTGTGCTAGTAGGTGGACATACTATAGAAAATGATGAATTTATTTTTGGTCTTAGTGTAACAGGTGTAGTTCATCCTAAGAAATTTATAGCTAATAATAGCGCAAAAGATGGCGATGTGATTTTACTTACTAAGCCTATAGGTAGTGGTATTATTAGTACTGCTATCAAGGCTGGTTTGCTAGAAAAAGCAAAGATTTTAAAAGCAGTAGAACAAATGGGTTTTTTAAATCTTTATGCAAGTCGTATTTTAAAGAGGTTTAAAAGTCTTAGTGCTTTAAGTGATGTTACCGGTTTTGGTCTTTTGGGACATTTAAAAGAAATGTTAAATAAAGAGCTTATGATAGAAGTGTATAAAAATGAAATTCCTTTAATGGATGGAGTTTTATCAATGGCTAATATGGGGATTATCCCAGCAGGAGCTTATAAAAATAAAGATAGTCTAAAAATTTGGGTTGATAATTTAAATGAAAAAGATGAGGATATAGTGTATTTTGATCCTCAAACTTCAGGTGGACTTTTAGCTAGTATGAGTGAAAATGAATCAGTTGAAGCTTTAAAAATTTTGAAAGATCATAATATAGAGGCAAAGATTATTGCTAGATGTGTAAGAAATACTCATAATTATTTATTATTGCGCTAATATTTTATTTACAATCAAAAATATATGTTTATATTTGTTACTTTTTTACATAAAAAAATAAATTACAAATAAATATATGTTGATTTTCGTTGCAATTTTTGTATCATAAATACATATTAACTATTAAAGTGGAGGAAAAAATGATACAAAAAGCTTTGCAATTAGCTGAAGAATTACAAAGAAAGATAGAAAGTAATATCTCTCAAAGCGAAAAAGAATTTCACGCCAAAATGCAAAAACTTTTAAACAATCCTAAAAATAAAGTAATGTTAATTGAGCTTTTAGATCGCTCTTTTAGATGTAAAGATAAAAGTGCGAGTTTTGAGCTTATAGAACATACTTTAAACAAATATGGTATAGCTGATTTTTTTAGTGCTTTTGAAAAATTTTTACTTTTTTCATTTTTAAATTTTGGAAAATTTGCACCAACTCTTAGTGTGCCATTTTTCATTAAGCATTTAAGAGAAGATACTAAAGCTATGGTTTTAGATGCAAATCCTGGTGTTTTAGAGCCTCATATGCGCAAAAGAAAAGATGAAGATAAAATCACTTTAAATGTAAATTTAATTGGTGAAGAGGTTTTGGGTGAGGCTGAAAGTGCTTATAGGATGAAAAAATATGAAGAAGCATTAAAAACAAGCTATATTACTTATATTTCTATTAAAATTACTACCATTTTTTCCCAAATCAATATTATTGATTTTGAATACTCTAAAGATGAGGTGGTAAAAAGATTGGATAAATTATATGCTCTTGCTTTAGAGGAAGAAAAAAAGCAAGGTGTGTCTAAATTTATCAATCTTGATATGGAAGAATTTAGAGATTTAGAATTAACTGTTGAAGCTTTTATGGAAAGTGTTGCAAAATATGATATTAAAGCAGGTATTGTTTTGCAAGCTTATTTGCCTGATTCTTATGAGTATTTGAAAAAACTTTTTGCTTTTTCTAAAGAAAGAGTTTTAAAAGGTATGAAGCCTATAAAAATTCGCTTTGTTAAAGGAGCGAATATGGAAAGTGAAGAAACTATAGCCTCACAAAGAGGTTGGGCTCTACCTACTTTTTATAAAAAAATTGACACCGATAGCAATTATAAAAAAATGCTTGATTTTGTCTTAGAGGGAGATAATCATAAATATATTAATGTAGGTATTGCAAGTCATAATTTATTTGAAATTGCTTATGCTTATACTAGAATTTCACAAGCTGGAGCTTTATCATCTTTTACTTTTGAAATGCTTGAGGGTATGAGTTTGCAATGCTCTTATGAACTTTCTAAAATGCATGATCTTATACTTTATGCACCAGTTTGCGATGAAGCACATTTTAACAATGCTATTGCATACTTAGTAAGAAGACTTGATGAAAATACTAGTGAAGATAATTTCATGAGATATTTTTTCAATCTTAAAATCAATGATAAAAATTGGCAGATACAAAAAGAATTATTTATAAAATCTTTAGAAGGCGTTGCTAGTTTGGATAATTCTACTCATAGAACTCAAGATAGAAATAATGAAACAAAAGCTATTAGTTCTTATGAGAGTAAAGAATTTAAAAACGAACCTGACACAGATTTTATCTTAAAAGCAAATAGAGAATGGGCTAAAAATATAAGAACTAAATATGAAAATTTAGAAAATTATGATGTCTATCCGGTTGCAAAAGAAGAAATTAAAAATGAAAATTTGCAAGTAGTAGAAGTTAAAGATAAAATCAAAAATCGCACTATAGGTAAAGCACATTTAGCAGGCCAAGCAGAGATCAAATACGCTTTAGATGTAGCTAAGAGCTCGAATTTTAGCGATTTAAGTCATGATGAAATTTATAAAATTTTAGCAAAAACTGCTCAACTTGTTAGAGATCGTAGAGGAGATTTAATAGGTATAGCAGCTTTAGAAGTAGGAAAAACTTTCTTAGAAATTGATCCTGAAGTTAGTGAGGCTATAGACTTTTTAGAATTTTACCCACATTCTTTAGAAAAATTAAAAGAGCAAAATCCTAATACTAATTTTAAAGCAAAAGGCATAGGCGTGGTGATTGCGCCATGGAATTTCCCAGTAGGTATTTCAGTAGGAACCATAGCAGCACCTTTGGCCGCAGGAAATAAAGTAATATATAAACCATCATCTTTATCGATGTTAACAGGTTATATGCTTTGTAAATGTTTTTGGGATGCAGGAATTCCTAAAGATGCTTTGATTTTCTTACCTGCTAAAGGTAGTGATATATCAAAATACTTACTTGTTGATCAAAGCGTGAAATTTTCAGTATTAACCGGTGGGGAAGAAACCGCTTATGCAATGCTCAAAGCTAATCCAACCTTACTTTTAAGCGCTGAAACAGGCGGTAAAAATGCAACTATTGTTTCTAAATTTGCCGATCGTGATAGTGCGATTAAAAATATCATTCATTCAGCATTTTCAAATTCAGGTCAAAAATGCTCTGCTACTTCTTTACTAGTTTTAGAAGAAGAAGTTTATAATGATGAAGAGTTTAAAAAGACTTTGGTAGATGCTGCTAGTTCCATGGCGGTTGGAAATCCATTTGTATTTAAAAATAAACTTGGAGCTTTAGCAGATAAACCAGATGTGAAATTACAAAAAGCTTTAGATGAGTTAGCTCCATATGAAAGTTGGGCTTTAAAACCTAAATTTGTAGATGATAATCCTTATCTTCTAACTCCAGGGATTAAATATGGTACTAAAAAAGGTGATTTTACGCACATGAATGAGCTTTTTGCGCCAATTTTAACCGTAATGAAAGCAAAAGATTTAAAAGAAGCTATTGATATAGTAAATTCGACAGGTTATGGACTTACAGCAGGATTTGAAAGTTTAGATGAGAGAGAATGGGAGTACTTCCATACTCACATAGAGGCAGGAAATATTTATATTAATAAACCAACAACAGGAGCTATAGTTCTTAGACAGCCTTTTGGTGGTATTAAAAAATCAGCCATTGGCTTTGGTAGAAAAGTTGGAATTTATAATTATATTACCCAATTTTTAGATATAGAGCAAAGTCAAGCTGATCAAAATGTCTTAGACAATGAATTAGTATTAAATTTAAATGCTTTAAGCTTAGATTTAAATGAAAAAGATAAAGCCGATTTTGAAGTCATTAAAGCTATGGCAAGAAGTTATGCTTATCATGCAAAGAATGAATTTGCAAGTGCGAAAGATTATGTCAATATAAGAGGCGAGGATAATCTTTTTTCTTATACAAAGGTTAAAAATATCGCTTATAGAGTGCATAAAGATGATAGTTTAAAAGATATTTTAGGGGTTATTTTAGCAGCTAGTGTGCTAAATATTGATCTTATTTTAAGTTATGATGAGCATGAAAAAATAGATCTTGTGCAAAAGATTAATCAAAAAATTAGTTCAAAAACTTTATTCCTTAAAGAAAGTAAAGAAAATTTCATTAGCAAAATAGCTGATTATGAAAGAATTCGTTATTTTGCTCCATTAGATGTTAATGATGAAATTTTCATAAAGGCAGCAAGTTGCGCAAAAATCATTGCTAATGCTAAGCCTTTAATGAATGGACGTTTTGAGTTGCTTTTATATCATAATGAAAAAGCTTTAAGTATATCTTTCCATCGTTATGGAAATTTAGGCATTCGTGCTTTAAAATAAAAAAAGGAGAATAAATGGAGGTTGTACACATTAATACTCAAATTGCGATAATGTTTGTTGCATATTCAGCATTAATGCTTTTTATCGGATTTTATTTTTATAAACAAAATAAAAATTCAGAGGATTATTTTTTAGGTGGTCGTTCTATGGGACCGGTGGTTTCAGCACTTAGTGCTGGAGCTTCTGATATGAGCGGTTGGCTTTTAATGGGTTTGCCAGGAGCTTTATATGTAAGTGGTTTAGCTGAAAGTTATATTGCAATAGGTCTTAGTATAGGAGCGTTTTTAAACTGGGCTTTTATAGCAAAAAGACTTAGAATTTATACTAGTGTGATTGCAAATTCTATTACCATACCTGATTATTTTGAGACAAGGTTTGATGATGATAAGCATATATTAAGAGTGGTTTGTGCTATTGTTATCTTGATTTTCTTTACTTTTTATGTTTCTTCAGGACTTGTAGGTGGAGCAAAACTTTTTGAAGCAACTTTTGGAATTCAATATGATTATGCTTTAACTACAGGAACTGTGATTATAGTTGCTTATACATTTTTGGGTGGATATAAGGCAGTTTGTTGGACGGATTTGATTCAGGGTTTATTAATGATGAGTGCCTTGATTATCGTGCCTATAGTGATGATTTATCATTTGGGTGGCTTTAGTGAAGCTGTTAATATAGTCAAAGAAATTAAGCCAAATACTTTTTCTATGCGAGAAGGATTAAGCTTTTTAGGTATAGTTTCAGCTCTTTCTTGGGGGCTTGGATATTTTGGTCAGCCGCATATTTTGGTGCGTTTTATGTCTATACGCTCAACTAAAGACATCCCAACTGCTACTTTTGTAGGAATTTCTTGGATGGTTATATCTTTAATTGGTGCTTGTTTGATAGGTGTTTTAGGTATAGCTTATGTGAGTAAATTTGAACTTAGTTTACAAGATCCTGAAAAGATTTTTATCGTAATGTCACAATTACTTTTTAATCCTTGGATAGCAGGTATTTTATTAAGCGCTATTTTGGCAGCTATTATGAGTACAGCAAGTTCACAATTGCTTGTTTCAAGTTCGACTATAGCAGAAGATTTTTATAAAAGAATTTTCAATAAAGAAGCGTCTAATAAAATGGTAATGACTTTAGGTAGATTTGGTGTTTTAGCAGTGGCCGTGATAGCTTTTGTTATTTCTACTGATAAAAACTCAAGCGTATTAAGCATAGTAGCTTATGCTTGGGCAGGGTTTGGAGCAAGTTTTGGTTCTGTAATGCTCTTTTCATTATTTTGGTCAAAAATGACTAGATATGCTGCTATTGCAGGTATGATTACAGGTGCAGTTGTAGTTGTAGCATATAAAAATTTCTTGGCTGAGTGGCTTAATTTTCCTATTTATGAAATCATCCCAGGATTTTTAGCTGCATCTATTGTGATTGTTTTAGTGAGCTTGGTAACTAAAGTTCGCCCAGGAACTAAAGCAGCTTATGAAACAATGTTAAAACATCTTTAAAGTTTTTTTGTGGGTAATTCTTTGTAAGAATTACCTTTAAAAACTATAGATATATTTTAATTGTGTGCTATATATTCTTTGAGTTTTTGTGCTTGTGTGAAAAATATTTTCTTTGCAATCTGAAATAGAACTTCTTATAAAAGGAATTTTAGCACCCAATTCTATACTATGATGATTGTTAAAATTTGCTCTTGTACCAAAATTAATTCCACTAATGAATCCTTTTTTCTCTATATTTGTAGAATTCACAAAATCCCAATCAGTATAACCTGCAAATAATCCACCATAAACACCCATATTTGTTTCATTTGAGGTAAAATTATATAAAGTATCTAAATTAATCGTATATTCATTCCAACCTGCTTCTTTAGCTTGAGTTACCACTCCATAGTCTATTGAACTTGATTCGTGATTAAAATAAATTCTAGCGCCAAGTTGAGGAGTGTAGAAATATTTATATCCCACAATTAGATTAAAAACAATATCTTGTGAGTTATCTTTATATTTTTCTCCGATAATGCTTGTTGTATCTTTGTTTCCTGTGCTAGAAATTCCTCCACCTATGAAAAAACCATTATTTTCTGCATTTAAAAGAGTGGCAAATAAAAGTAAAAAGAAAATACTCTTTTTTATGATTTTCATGTATTCTCCTTTATATGTTTAAAATTATAATAACATAATTGAAAAAATTATATTATTTTTTATTAATTATATGAAATATTTTTTAATTTTTACTTTATAAGTATAATTATTTTTCATTTTTGTAAAAATATATATTTACTAATTATTTTATTCTAATATATAAATTTATAAGATATAATATAATTTTTGGAAGGTTAGCTTATCTGGTGATGGCCACTGACTTCAAATCAGATGAAAGGGTAGTTGACTACTTTTTGGGGAGTTCGATTCTCTCACCTTCTCGCCAAATTTAAGTCAAAATGGAGTTTTTTATGAGTAAAGCAGATATTGTAGTTGGTATCCAATGGGGTGATGAGGGTAAAGGTAAGATAGTTGATAAACTATGTGAAAATTATGATTATGTTTGCAGGAGTGCAGGCGGACATAATGCAGGTCACACTATATGGGTTGATGGTATAAGATATGCTTTACATTTAATGCCATCAGGTGTTTTAAATAAGCAATGTATTAATGTTATAGGAAATGGAGTTGTAGTTAATCCTGATGTATTAATTAGCGAAATGGCTCAATTTGAAAATTTAGAAGGAAGATTGTTTATAAGCGATAGAGCTCATTTAAATTTAAATCACCATGCTTTGATTGATCAAGCAAGAGAAAGACTTAAAGGCGATAAAGCTATAGGAACAACAGGCAAGGGTATAGGGCCAAGCTATGAAGATAAAATAAGTCGTAATGGACATAGAGTAGGGGAGTTGCTAGAGCCTGAAAAACTTTGTGAAAATTTAATGAAAGATTTTGAACTTAAAAAAACTTATTTTGATGCTTTAGGTATTGCAATGCCTAGTTATGATGAAATTTTAAAAGATTTAAAACGCTTTAAAGAAGTTTTAGCACCATATATTACAGATACTACAAGAATGCTTTGGAAAGCTTTGGATGAGGATAAAAAAGTATTGTTAGAAGGTGCGCAAGGATCAATGCTGGATATTGATCATGGAACTTATCCTTATGTTACTAGTTCAACGACTATTTCAGCTGGAGCTTTAAGTGGTTTGGGATTAAATCCAAAAGAAATTGGAAAAGTTATAGGTATAGTAAAAGCTTATACAACAAGAGTAGGAAATGGAGCTTTTCCAAGTGAAGATTTAGGTGAAGATGGTGAAAAAATAGGGCTTATTGGTAAAGAAATCGGAGTAAGCACAGGCAGAAAAAGAAGATGCGGTTGGTTTGATGCGGTTGCGGTAAGATATACTGCAAGATTAAATGGCTTAGATATTTTATCATTAATGAAACTTGATGTATTAGATGGTTTTGAAAGTGTTAAAATTTGTAAAGCTTATGAATATAAAGGGCAAGAAATAGACTATGTGCCTTGTGATTTAGAAAATGCTAAACCTATTTATGAAGTAATGGAAGGCTGGGATAAAGTTGCAGGAATTAGGGATTATGATTTACTACCTGAAAATGCTAAAAAATACATTAAACGTTTAGAAGAATTAAGTGGTGTTAAAGTAGGTTATATCTCTACAAGTCCTGAAAGAGAAGATACTATCATTTTATGAAAAGCAAATATTCTTCTGTAATTAAGCTTAGAAAACAACAGCTTGATAAAGCAGAAGCAAATTTAACTAAAACAAGACAAAAGCTTTTGCAGTGTGAAGAAGAGCTTAAAGAAGCTTCAAAAACTTGCGAAAGCTTAACTTTAGCCGATAAGGGCTCTATAACTTTGTTAAGATCGTCTTTAAAAATGCAAGAAATTGCAAGAGAAGGCAAGCAAAGAGTTAAGCAAAAATTGGATTTAACTAAAAAAGAATTAGCACACCATCAGCACTTATATAAAAAAGCTCATTTAGAATTTGAAAAAATTAAAGTTTTAGAAAATGAAGAATTAAAAAAAATCCAAAAAGCTTTGCAAAAAGAAGAAGAAAAATTTATAGATGAACTTGCTATAACAAGGCATTTTAATAAGGATAAATAATGAAAAAAATAATATTTTTATTAATTTTTTTAAATTTTGTAAATGCACAGCAAAATTGTGAGCAGTATTTTGAAGCAAGAAAAGAACAAATGCAAGAACAAATTAGAGAATATGATGAAGCAAGACAAAGCTTGGAAGCTTATAGAGCATCTTTTGAAGCTTTACAAAAAGAAAAAATGCAAGCTTTAATGCAAAAAGAAGCTGATATTAATGCAAGTTTAGAGCAAATCAAAAGCTTAAAAGAACAAAATGAGCGTATATTAGAAGCAACTAAGCAAAATCTTCAAGTTATTAATGATAAAACTATGGGACGTATTACAGAAATCTATGCCAAGATGAAAGATGTGGCTGTGGCAGGTATATTAAGCGAAATGGAGCCTGATGAAGCTTCAAAAATTCTACTTTCGCTAGATCCTAGAAAAATTTCATCTATTATGGCAAAAATGGAGCCTAAAAAAGCTTCGGATTTAACATTACTTTTAAAAAATTTAGATCAAAATGCAAGTTCGCAGTAAGTTTTAAGCAGTTTTTACCTTTTTTTTAGTATTATTTCAATAAAAATAAAAAGGTGAATAAATGCGTATCAAACCAGCTCATATACCTTATATAGCAAATAAAATAATACTTGATTTAATGCATTCTTCTTTTGTAAAAATCAAAGATGATAGTCAAAAACTTTTAAAAATAGCAAAAGAGATTATAGAAATAGATGTTTTAAACGAGCGTAAGCTTGATGAAAAAGCAAAAGAGCTTTTGGAAAGTCAGGAAGATGAAATTGAGTTTATGCAAATAGATAGAAAAAGTATGTTTTGGATGATTAAGAAAAAATTAGCAAATGAATTTAAATTTATACTTGATAGTGAAGATAGATACAACAATCTTTCTCATAAAATTTTAGAAAATTTAGTAGAAGAGGATTTAATAAATTATAATGTATCAGAAAATCGCGTGAAAAATCTCATCTTTTCAAGTATTATGTCTTATTTAAAAGAGTATGAAAATTTAGAAGATTTGGTTTATGAAAAAATTTCAAATTATAAAAGAAAACTTATCCCAGGTTCTGAGGAATATGAATTAGTATTTGAAAAGCTGTATCAAGAAGAGCTTAGAAAAAAGGGACTTTTATGAAAGCTTATATTTATATAGAAAATGATGTTTTTTTAAGCGCAAAGGCTTTTGGAGAAGGTGGAACTTTTTTTGGAGAGCTTGTTTTTAATACCTCTTTAACGGGCTATCAAGAGATTATTTCTGATCCTTCATATGCAGGTCAGTTTGTGGTATTTTCGATGCCAGAAATTGGTATAGTTGGTGTTAATGATGAAGACAATGAAAGCAAAGAAGTTTTTGCTAGCGGTATGATTATAAGAGAATTAAATGAAGATTATTCTAATTTTAGAGCTAACAATTCTTTAAGTGCTTATTTGAAAAACCATGGCAAAATAGGACTTTGCGAAATTGATACAAGATTTTTAGTTAAAATGATTAGAGATCAAGGCAATTTAAGAGCAGTAATATCTACTGAAATTAAAGACAAAGAAGAACTTAAGAAAATGCTTCTTTCTAGTGCTAAAATCGATGAGGTAAATTATGTAGCTCAAGTTAGCACTAAAAGCTCTTATAAGCATAGTAAAGGTGCTTGGGATCATAGCAAAAAAGCTTATGAGAATGTAAAAGCAAGTGGTAAAAAAGTAGCTGTGATTGATTATGGTGTAAAAGAAAATATTTTAAATGAACTTGTAAGCGTGGGGCTTGAAGTAGAAGTTTTTCCTTATAATATCAAGGCAAAAGATTTGATTGATTTATACCAAAAAGGCGTGATTCATGGAGTATTTTTATCTAATGGGCCAGGTGAGCCAAGAATTTTAAAAGATGAAATCGCAGAGATTAAAAAATTAGCAGAAGCAAAAATTCCTATGCTAGGTATTTGTTTAGGACACCAACTTTTAAGTAATGCTTTTGGTTATGAAACTTATAAGATGAAATTTGGTCAACATGGAGCAAATCACCCAGTAATTAACCTTACAAATAACACAGTAGAAATCACAGCACAAAATCATAACTATAATGTTCCTGAAGAAATAGCAGAGGTTGCAACAATTACTCATAGAAATTTATTTGGTGACAATGTAGAGGGTGTAAGATATAAAAATTATCCTATTATATCAGTACAACACCATCCAGAAAGCTCATCAGGGCCACATGAGAGCAAGTATATTTTTAAAGAATTTTTAGAGCTTTTGTGAATTTAGATTTTATTGCTTTAGCGAGTATAGCTTTTCTTTCAAGCTTTGGACATTGCTATGGAATGTGCGGAGGCTTTGTTTTGGCTTATACTCAGCTTTCAAAGCAAATTAAACTCCCTTTTTCTCTTTTGATTTTCTCTTATCATTTATCTAGAATTTTTGCCTATGTTTGCTTAGGCGTATTTTTTGGAATTTTTGGAAATTTATTTTCTTTTAACGAATTTGCAAAAGGTGTAATGTTTTTTATTATTGGGCTTTTTATGATGATTTTAGCTTGTGCTTTAATTTTTAAAGGAAAATTTTTAGCTTTTTTTGAAAGATCTTTAATTTTTGACTGTATCATCAAAAAAAATATTCCCAAACTAATTCAAAATAAGTCTTTAAAAAATACTCTTTTTTTAGGATTTTTAAATGGTTTTGTACCTTGTGGATTGGTATATTTTTATATAGCCTTTGGTATGAGTGTGCAAAATATTTATTTGTCAGCATTAATTATGCTTGTTTTTGGACTTTCAACCTTGCCTGCATTGATATTTTTTGCTTATTTTTCTAAAACATTAAATGAAAAATTTCAAAAAATAGCTAGTTCGATTTCTTATATTTTAATCTTTTTTTATGGCGTGTATTTTTCTTATACAGGTTTTATATTCACGCGATAACATTATAATTTATTAATAAATAATAAATAATTTGACATAATTTAAGCTAAAAAAGATATTAAATATCATATAATATAAAGATTGCATAATTGCAGAAAAAAACTTAAGGAGAGGAAATGCACCCAGGAAATGCATTAAACTATGACTATACGGTTGCTAAATATTTTATGTTTGCTACCTTATTGTTTGGTGTTATTGGTATGGCTATTGGAACGCTTATTGCCTTTCAAATGGCTTATCCGGATTTAAACTATTTAGCCGGTGAGTATGGTACTTTTTCAAGACTTAGACCATTACACACTTCAGGTGTAATTTTTGGTTTTATGCTCTCAGGAATTTGGGCTACATGGTATTATATTGGTCAGCGTGTGCTAAAAGTTAGTATGGCAGAATCAAGCTTTTTAATGTTTATTGGTAAATTACATTTTTGGCTTTATATGATCACTATGATTATAGCTGTTATTACTTTGTTTGCAGGTGTTAGTACTTCAAAAGAGTATGCTGAACTTGAATGGCCACTTGATATATTGGTAGTTTTAGTTTGGGTTTTATGGGGTGTAAGTATTTTTGGACTTATTGGAATTCGCCGTGAAAAAACTTTATACGTTTCACTTTGGTATTATATAGCTACTTTCTTAGGTATAGCAATGCTTTATCTATTTAATAATATGGCTGTACCAACATATTTTGTAAGTGGAATGGGCGATTGGTGGCATAGTGTTTCTATGTATGCAGGAACAAATGATGCGTTAGTTCAATGGTGGTATGGACACAATGCTGTTGCATTTGTATTCACTGTTGGTATTATTGCTCAAATTTATTATTTCTTACCAAAAGAAAGCGGTCAACCAATTTTCTCTTATAAATTGTCTTTATTTGCATTTTGGGGCTTAATGTTTGTTTATTTATGGGCAGGTGGGCACCACTTGATTTATTCTACTGTGCCTGATTGGATGCAAACTATGGGTTCAGTTTTTTCAATTGTACTTATTTTACCTTCTTGGGGTTCAGCAATTAATATCTTACTTACTATGAAAGGTGAGTGGAGTCAATTAAGAGAAAGTCCATTAATCAAATTTATGATTTTAGCTTCAACTTTCTATATGTTCTCAACTTTAGAAGGTCCTATTCTTTCTATTAAATCAGTTAATGCATTAGCACACTTTACAGATTGGATTCCAGGGCATGTTCATGATGGTACTTTAGGTTGGGTTGGCTTTATGACTATGGCTGCACTTTATCATATGGTGCCTAGAATGTTTAAAAGAGAGCTATATAGTAAATCACTAATGGAAGCTCAATTTTGGATTCAAACCACAGGTATAGTATTGTACTTTAGTTCTATGTGGATAGCAGGTATTACTCAAGGTATGATGTGGAGAGCTACAGATGAGTATGGTAACTTACTTTATACTTTCATCGATACTGTTGAAGCTATTATTCCTTACTATTGGATTAGAGCTGTGGGCGGCTTGTTATACTTAGTAGGATTTTTCATGTTTGTTTATAATATTTACAAATCAATCGCAGTGGGTAGAGTACTTGATAAAGAACCAAAAAGTGCTTCACCTATGGCAGCATAAGGAGGAAAAATATGTTTAGTTGGTTAGAAAAAAATCCATTCTTTTTTGCTGTAGCGGTATTTATTGTGATTGCATATGCGGGTATTGTAGAAGTTTTACCTGATTTTGCTCAAAATGCAAGACCAATTGAAGGTAAAAAGCCTTATACGGTTTTACAACTTGCAGGACGTCATGCTTATATTAAAGAAAGTTGTAATGCATGTCATTCACAACTTATTCGTCCTTTTAAATCAGAAACAGATCGTTATGGTATGTATTCAGTTAGCGGTGAATATGCTTATGATAGACCATTTTTATGGGGTTCAAAAAGAACCGGACCTGATTTATTACGTATAGGTAATTTTAGAACTACAGATTGGCATGAAAATCATATGTGGGATCCAGTTTCAGTTGTTCCTGGTTCTATTATGCCAGCTTATAAACATATGTTTAGCAATAATGCAAACATAGAAACAGCTTATGCAGAAGCATTGACTGTGAAAAAAGTTTTCAATGTGCCTTACGATGTTGAAAATGGTACAAAACTTGGTACTTGGGAAGAGGCTCAAGCAGAAGTTAAAGCAGAGGCTCAAGCTATAGTAGATCAAATGAAAAATCAAGATGTTAAAGATGCGTTTGCTAGAGGCGAAATTAGAGAAATTGTAGCTTTAATCGCGTATCTTAATAGCTTAAAATAGGAAAAACCATGGATTTAGAACTAATAAGAGAGCTACAAGCTTATGGTTTTTTTGCTCTTGTAGTGTTTTTAGTGGTAGTTTTGTATTCTTATTGGTTTCATTTATATAGATCTGAAAAAACAGGTAGAAGAAACTATGAAAAATATGCTGATTTAGCATTGCATGATGAAATCAGTGATCGTGTTTTAGAGCAAAATAAAAGGAGTGCTTAATGCAATGGTTGAATTTACAAGATAATGTTAATTTATTATCTTTTATCGGAGCAATTCTTATCATACTAATTACGCTTGTTGTGGTAGGAAAATTATTTAAAAGTATGAAAGAAGAAAAAAGCCAAGGTGAGCTAAGCGAACATAGCTGGGATGGTATAGGCGAGTTTAAAAATCCTATACCACTTGGTTGGGCTGTGGTGTTTTTCTTGTCTATAGTATGGTGTATATGGTATTTCCTTTGGGGATATCCTTTAAATAGTTATTCTCAAATTGGTGAGTATAACAAAGAAGTACAAGCGCATAATGAAAAATTTGCACAGAAATTTGCAAATTTAAGTGCACAAGATAAACAAGAAATGGGTAAAAATATTTTCTTGGTTCAATGTTCTTCTTGTCATGGAATTACAGGTGATGGTATTAATGGAAAAGCACAAAATCTTAACATTTGGGGTTCAGAAGAAGGACTTATAGAAGTAATTACTAAAGGTTCTAAAGGTATGAATTATCCTATGGGTGAGATGTTAAGCGCAGCTGATAATGGCATAGATGAAGCTGATATCCCTGCAATTGCAGCTTATGTTGCCTCTGAAATTTCAGCGATTAAAAAAACTGAAAATCCTCAGCTTGTGGCAAAAGGAAAAGAGCTTTTTGTAACTTGTACAGTATGTCATGGAGAGGACGGAAAAGGAACTATTGATGGACAATTAGTAGCTCCGGATTTATCAAAATACGGTAGTGCTGAGTTTGTAGTAGATGTTTTAAATCGTGGTAAAGCAGGTAGCATAGGTGTAATGCCTCACTTTAACAATGGTTTATTAAACGAGCTTCAAAAAGAAGCAGTTAGTGAATATGCAATTTCTCTTTCAAGGGGTGAATAATGGAAAATTCAAATAGATGTGTATTTTCACTTTCAGGTGTTAGTGGAATGTTAATAGCAACTGTTTTATTATTATCGATTTTAGCTGGACTTACTGTTTGGGGTTTAAAAGCACAGCAAGATGTAATGCAAAAACCTTATAAATTAGAAAAAGCAGAGCAAATTAAAATGTTTGACTCTAAAAGAGAAGAACATATCATCATAAAGGAATGATTATGGCAAAAGTTCTTGAATACTTAATCATAGCTGGCTTAGTTGTAGCAGCAGGAATTACTGCTTGGTCGGTTTTAACTGTAAATCATCTTTTTATAGGATGAAAAATACATTTAAGGGCGGTTTTTTAACCGCCATTTTTATTTGCTTTGCTAATTTCTTGCATGCTGAAATATTATTAAATGATAACATCTTAAATACCGCAATAGAACAAAATATCACTTCAAGTTCTAAACAAATCCATGAATTAACCGGAGTTAATATAGCCTTAGCATTAAGTGATAAAAAAGACTTTGAAAGCTTAAAAAGCTATGAAGCTAATTTGAGCAAGCCATATATTTTGCTTGTGTTTTCTAAAGCTTCGCATAAGGTAGATATACTTGCAAGTGATGATGCTATGAAGTATTTTGATAAAGAAGGTGTTTTAAGTCCTTATCCTGAAAAAGGAACGATTTTACCTATACTTGCAAATCCTAAACAAAAAGATATTTATAATGCTGCTATTTTAAATGGCTATGCAGATATTGCCGATCAAGTGGCAAATCATTTTAATATAAAACCTTTTTATGGAAATTCAAATCGTGATACTTTAAATATCATGAGAATTTTAATCTATGGCTTTTTATGTGTCGCAATTTTAATGCTAGTTCAAAGAAAAATCAAAAGGAGAAGATAAATGCAAAATCAAAAAACATTTTGGCCTTATGGTATTTTGATTTCTTTAGGGCTTATTGTTATAGCTTGTATTGTTACGGTTTTTATTGCAAGCAAAGCCCCTGTGTATGAAGATAATTTTTATTTTGATTCTTATCAAAATGTTGAGTTAAATTATAATGAAATTCAAAACAGACAAAAGACTTTTGATGAAAATTTTAAGCTAAGCATTAAAGACAAAGAAAGCTTTATGCATAAGAAAAATCAAGTTTATTATATCAATGAAGGACAAAATGAGCTGAGAATTGCTATTGAAAATTTAAAAGATTATGACTTAAGTAAGCTTCAAATTCAAACTTTACTTTCACGCCCACATACAAATGTAAATGATAAGAATTTACAAGCAAAATTAGAAGGAAGTGATTTGGTATTTGATTTTAATACCAAAGAAAAAGGCGTATGGCAAATACTTTTAAAAATCACTCAAGATGAAAATAGTGTAGGATTTTTTAAATTCTTTTTACAAACTAGATAATGAAGCTTTTTGTATTTAGCTCACTAAGGGCTTTAAGAAAATATTATGAGAAAAAACTACAGATTGATAGTTTAGTAGAACCGGCTATGAGTATAGCTGAATTTATGCAAAAATTAGTTTTTTCTCCACATTTTCAAGCAACTCATTATGAGTGTTTGCTTTTGATGAAAAAGGCTTGTGAGCAAACTAAAAATTTAGAGCAAAGTTTAAAAATACCGAGTAATTTTTTTGCTTTCTTAAAAAACAATGCTTATTTATTTAGTTTCTTTAAAGAGCTTAGTTTAGAAAAAAAAGATATCAACTCATTAAAATTTCATGATGCTTATGCTCAATATGATGAGCATTTGCAAATTTTAGAAGAGCTTTTTAAAAATTATCTTACTTTATTAAAAGAGCAAAAATTATATGATGATATTTCTTTGCCACTAGATTATGAAATTAATAGCGATTTTTTAAAAAATTATGATGAGATTATTTTTGATTTTCAAGGTTTTTTAAATGCCTTTGAAGTAGAGCTTTTGTTAAAAGTTAAGGAAATACTTCCTCTTAAAGTGCAGTTTAATTGCACTAAATTTAATAAAGATTTTTTAAATACTCTTAGCTTTTTACAAGGACTTTATCTTAAGGAAAATCATGCTTATTTGTTTGATGTAAATCAAAAAACAATTTTAAAAGAAGAGTGCTTTTTAAAAGAAAGTAAAATTAGTTACAAAAGTTTTCATTTAAGATCTTTACAAGCTGCTTTTGTTTTTGAAAAAATTAATTCTTTTTTAAAATCCGGTATAAACGCAAAAGATATTGTAGTGATTACTCCTGATGAGAATTTTGTAGATATTTTAAGACTTTATGATAAAAACAATGTTTTAAACTATGCAAGTGGAGAGAGTATTAAAAACACACTTTTTTATCATAGATTAAAGTCTTTGTATGAAAGTGCTAAAGATGATGAGTTTGAGTATGAAGAAAATAAAGAATTTTATGAAAGGTGTAATTTAAACAAACATTTGTGCAATTTACACTTTTTTTCTTCTAACGTTGATTTTGCAGAGTTTAAAAAGCTTTTTGATGAAAATATTTCTTATGATTTTTTTGAGAATTTTATTTTTAATTTGCTAGAAGATAGTGATGAGGAGTTAAAAAATTATATATATCAAGAGCTTATTTTTATCAAAGAGCTTGTAAAAACACACAAGTTAAGCTTTGTGCAAATTTTAGAATTATTTTTTATGCAAATTGATAGTATAAAACTAAGCAGTGTTGGTGGTGGTGAAGTTACTGTAATGGGACTTTTAGAAAGTAGGGGGCTTAGATATGATGGGGTAATTATAGTTGATTTTAATGATGAGTTTATCCCAAAAAGAGTTTCAAGCGAGTTATTTTTAAACAATGAAATTCGCAAAAAAGCAGGACTTATCACTCATGCTCAAAGAGAAAATTTACAAAGACATTATTATTATACTTTAATAGCCAAGGCAAAATTAGTTGGAATTTCTTATGTGGAAAATGAAGAAAAAATCAAATCAAGATTTTTAAATGAACTTGAATTTCCGCTTTATGAAGATAAAACTTATAGCAATAATGCTTATGTGAAATATTTCCAAACTTATCCATGCACTTTTAATCTTGAACCTATTGTAAGTATTAAAGCAAAACATGATTATTTTCAAAGTGATCTTTCTTTTTCAAGATTTCATCTTCTTGTGTATTATGGTTTGGATTATTATTATAAGTATGTTTTAAGATTAAAAGAGCCAAAGACTTTAGATGATACACTTAGAGCAAATGAGTTGGGGAGTTTTATCCATAAGGCTTTAGAGCTTTATTATACACAAAAATCTAAAAATCATTTTGATTATGAAGTTTTTATGCAAGTGGTAAAAAACATTAAACAATACCGAGTTGATGCGCTAAATTTAGCTTTAATACAAACTATATTTAAAGAATTTCAAACACTTGAAAATGAGCATTTTAAGCAAGGTTATGTGGTGGAAAAATGCGAATTTAATCCACCAAGAAAAGAATTTATTGCAGAAAATGGAGTGAAAATTCATGCCATAGGCTTTTTAGATAGAGTAGATAATAATGGCAATGAAAGATTGATTATAGATTATAAAAGTGGCAAAGCAGATGAAAAGTCTTATCAACTTGCTTTTTATAAGTTTTTATTAGAAAGTCAAAATACCTTATTAAATACAAAAGCTTGTTTTTATGATCTAAAAAATATCAAAATCATACATGAAAATGCTAAAAGTAAGAGCGTACAAGAACTGAAAGATTTACTTAATGAGCTTGCTAAAGAACCTTTGGAAAAAGAATTTTTTAATCAAAAAAACGACAATACCTATAGTCCTTATACCATGCTTTATAAAAAGGAGTTTAAGCTTTGAGTTATCATTTTGAACCTTTTTTAGCTTTGGAAGCTAGTGCAGGAAGTGGGAAAACTTTTGCATTAAGTGTGCGTTTTGTAGCTTTGGTTTTAATGGGAGCTAAGATTAATGAAATTTTAGCCCTTACTTTTACTAATAAAGCTACAAGCGAAATGAAAGAAAGGGTTTTTAAAACCTTTTTAGAATTTGATGTGCTTGAAAATGGAGAGAATAAAGCAGAGTGTAATGAGCTTATGAAAATGCTAGGTAAAAGCAAAGATGAGCTTATAGCTTTAAGAGAAAAATACAAAGATGAGTTTTTAAGATCTAAGCTTAATATCTACACTTTTGACAGCTTTTTTTCACAAATCATTCGTTCTTTTGCTTTAAATTTAGGTCTTATGAGTGATTTTGACATTATAGAAAGTCAAGATAGTTATAAAAATTTCATTTCTAAATTAGACGAAGAAGAATTAAGAGCTTTAGCTTATTACATTGTCCAAACAAAAAGTAAAAGTGATTTTTTACAAAATCTTGAAAGCTTGTATGAAAGATCTTGTGAGATAATTTCTATACAAAATGCGCATTTTCCAAATAAAACTTTTTTAGAAAAAAGCTTAAGTGAGTTTATAACTTATGCAAGAAATTTAAGCACAGATAAAAACTATCAAAAAAATTTCGAATTTGAAAACATAGAAGATTTCTTTACTAAACCTATTATTTGTGATTTAGATAAAAAATATTTTGTAAAAGTCATCGATAGTGAATTTTTACAAAAAAGAGCAGAGTTTTTACAAAGCGCAAAAGAGTATTTTACTCAAATGGAAAATTATCGCATTAGTATGCTTGCAAAGCTTTTGAAGCATTTTAAAGAAGCAAGAAATGAAAATAATGCTAAGCAAAATGCATTGACTTTTTCAGATATAGCTTTAAAAACTCATGAGTTAATTAGTGATGAAACTAACAAAGATTTGATTTATTTTAGACTTGATGGTTATATTTCGCATTTATTAATCGATGAATTTCAAGATACTAATGTTTTGCAGTATCAAATTTTAAAACCCATCATTGCTGAGCTTGTTTCAGGCGAGGGAGTGAAAAAAAACAGAAGCTTTTTTTATGTGGGGGATAAAAAGCAAAGCATATATGGTTTTAGAGGGGGTAAAAAAGAGCTTTTTGATAAGCTTTTAAAAGATTTTCCACAAATTAAATTAGAGCATTTAGATACTAATTATCGCAGTAAAAAGATCATTGTTGATTATGTAAATGAAGTCTTTAAAGATAAATTTTTTGATAGCTTTTTAAATCCTAGCTTTACTTTGCAAAAAAGCATTAAAGAAGGTGGATATGTGGAAGTTTTGCAAAATCATATCCCACCAAAAAGTTCTTTACATGAAGCAAGTGGCAAAGAAGTTTTAAAGATCATCCAAAAGCTTTTAGAAAAAGGCGTAAAGCTCAGTGAAATTTGCATTTTGGTATGGATTAACAAAGACGCTACTTTAATGAAAGAATTTCTTGAAGAAAATGACATTAAAGCTTATACGCAAAGCAATGTAGCTTTGATAGATTGTATTAGTGTAAGAGTGCTTTTTGAGTATGCAAAGGCTTGTGTGCTTAAAGATGAGTTTAGTTTGTACTTTGCAAGTAGTATTTTAGAAAAAGAACTTGAGTTTATAACGCTTGATTTAAACCGTAGTGTAAGTGAGATTTTAAAATACTTAGTACATGTTTTAAAGCTTGATTTAAGCGATGTTAATCTCATCGCATATTTAGAGTATGCAAGTACTTTTGATAATTTTTTTGATTTTTTATTTGCTCCATGCGAGTTAAAGTCTTTACAAGCTCAAGATGATGGAGTAAGTATTATGACTGTGCATAAATCTAAGGGGCTTGAATTTGAAAATTTAATCGTACTTGATAGACTTAGTAAAAAAGCTCCAGATAATGAAACTTTAATGTTTGAGTATGATTTAGAGCAAGGTTGGGAAGTAAAATACAGGCATAGTGCTAGAAAATATCTTGAAGATCAAAATTACAATGCTTTTTTAGCTAAAAGAGAAAAACTTCAAGCAGAAGATGAGATAAATTGTCTATATGTAGCCCTTACTAGAGCTAAAAACTCTCTTTTTATTGTAAAAAACGATGAGAGTTTTAAAACCTTTAAGAGCTATTTTCAAGACTATGAAGAAAAACAAATAGGCATTATAGAAGAACAGCTTGTCAAAACAAATGAGCCTTTAGAAAATTTAGAGCAAATAGAAAGCTTTGAAGAATTTCAAAAGGTAAATTTGCAAGAAGTTAAAGTAAAAAGTCATCTTTCAAGTACGCAAATACATTTTGGTTTGGCTTTGCATGAGTTTTTGCAATATTTTGACTTTAACGCTAAAAGTAATTTTGAATTTTGCAAGCAAATGGTGTATAAAAAATATCGTTTTTACTTAGATGATGAAGGTTTTAATGAGCTTTTTAAAAGACTTACTATGCTTTTAAAAGATGAGAGCTTTAACGCGCTTTTAGTGGGTAAAAAGCTACTAAAAGAGCAAATCATCACTTATAAAGGTGAGCAAAAACAGCTTGATATGCTTGCATTTGATGATAATGAAGCTATCATTATAGACTATAAAACGGGTTTAAATTTAAACGAGCATAAAAAGCAAGTTTTGCTTTACAAAGAAGCCATAGAAAAAATCTTAGCCAAGACTTCCACTAAGGTTTTTTTGGTATATGTTTTAAAGGATAAAGTGGAGATAGCGGAGGTTTAATAATCTATTTTATTAAATATTAGATTCTACTAGAAAAATTTCCATTTCTATCTAAAAGCCCATATTCTCCATTTAGTTTAACTTCAGCTAAACCATTGTTGAAACTAGAAGCATAATCAAATTTAGGCTCTACTAATCGATTTCCATTTTCATCTATAAAGCCATACTTTTCATTTAGTATGATTATTGCAAACCCCTCACTAAAGTCATCAATCCAATCATAGATTAATTTTGCAACAACTTCACCATTAGTGTTTATTAAACCACATTTGTTATTTAATACAACTCTTGATAAACCTCGATTAAAATTGCTGACTACATCATATTTTGCTTCTATTAATCGATTTCCGTTTTTATCTATAAAACCCCATCTTCCATTTAGTTTAAAACCAGCAAGATTTTCACTAAATTCTAAAACTTCTTCATATATAGGTTCTATTATAATCTCATCTTTTTCATTCATAAAACCATAATTATTTCCCATTCTAATTATTATCAAACCTTCCTTAAAATCACCTAGCTTAATAATTTCAGGGTTCATTATTTATCCTTTCAACAAATTTATAAAGTTATTTAATCTTTAGATACAATATTACCTTTTTTGTCAATAAATACCCATTTTCCGTTTAGCTTAACTCTTGCTTTTCCACCACTAAAATACCATACATCATCAAATTTAGGTTTTATTACAAATTCCCCGTTTGTATTTATAAATCCCCAAGTATTATATAGTTTAATAGCTGCCATTTTTTCATAAAAATTTCCGATAAAATCAAATTTAGGTTCTAAAACTATATCTCCCTCTTTATTTATTAAGCCAACTTTTTCGTTTGATTTGATTATTGCAAAATTTTCTTTAAATTTGCCAATATAATCAAGAGTAGGTTTTATTGTGATTTTTCCTAAGCTATTGATAAGTCCTAGTTTTCTATTTAAGACAATAATTATTAGCTCTTCATTAAAATATATATAGTTAAATTTTGGTTCGATTATAACGCATCCATTTTTGTCTATTATTCCCCATTTATGATTAAATTTAACCAATGTAAATTCTTTCTTAAAATAAAAATCATCAAAGATATTTTCAACTAAAATTTTATTATTTTCATCGACTAAATTCCATTGATCATTATCTTTGATAGCTCTTAGATCCTTATGTTTGTGTATATAAGCACTTATGCAAGCTTTACTATCTCCCTTGTCGCATTTTTCTTTGTAGATAGCTTGGAGTATTTTACAACTTGCTTCATCGCTGTGGCATTTACTTTCAAGTTCGCTTATGTAAATTCGGCTATATTTTCCACCATAAAAATACTGATACACACTTGCTAAGGCTATCAAAATCAAAATCATCACACTAGCTATGATTTTACTTTTGTGTTTTGTGATGAATTCTTTTCTTTGTTTGAGTTTCTTTTCTCTTTCTTCTTGGGTTGTTTTTATCTCTTCTTCGATTTTCTTTTTTCTTTCTTCTTCTAATCTTTTTAATTCTTCTTGTCTTTGTCTTTCTTTTTCTAGTTTTTCTTTTGCTTGTGGATCGTATAGTTCATTACTACCACATTCTTTACAAAATTTAGCTACATCTAAATTTTTCATATTACAGCGCTTGCAAATAAGCATCATTCACCCCTTGCTTGTTTTATGATTTCATAGGCTAGGTTGATCTTTTTCATCATCTCTTGAGCTATCTTTAAAAGTTCAGGTGGAAGCTCTTTAGAATGAAGATTATCATAGTGGTATTCTTTAGCTAGTTTTCTATAATTTTTCTTAACACTTTCAAAATCATCATTTGGATGAGAATTTAAAATTTCATAGGCTTGTTCTAGGGTGATTTTTATTTCATCTTGTTGTTTTTCTTGTTTTTGCTGAGTGTTTTCATGTGTGAAATTATAAATTTGTTCATATCTTATTTTTATTTCTCTAAAGCTTATGAGGTTTAACCCAAGTCCTATGATGATATTTTCCATTAAGGTGTTTTCATTTGCACTCATTTGTTTATCATAATATATTAGATCAAGCAATAAACATATAAGAAAATCTGCTTCTTTCTTGCTTATGCGTATGTTAGAGCAAAGCTCACTAATGCTTCTATCTTGATTTTTCTCATACTCAAAAATATTTGCATAAGTATTTCTAAAGCCACTATACTCTTTAGTATAAAACATTTCTATCTTATCAAGTAAAGAAGATATAAATTTAGATAAATCTTGAGTAATGATTTTATTATCTACTTTGGCAACTTTTGCTAAAAAAGCAACCATGATAGCAGGATTTTTACTATAAATATAATCAAATTTTTGTCTTGCAACATGGTATAATTCTTTTCCGCAAAATATACAAAATTTAGCGTCTTTGTCGGGGTTAAATTCTGAGCAATGCTTGCAAATTCTATATTCTTGAGTTTTAAATTTTAAAGAAAACAAAATAAAACCTTATTTTTAATATAATAAAAAGTTATTTTATAAAGAACTTACTTAAAATGTGCTATTTTACTTTTATCTTCAAGAATTAATCAAAATATTTAAACTTTAAGTATTCTTAAATTAAGTATTAATTAAGCTAAAATAATTATAATCTCATTTTTAAAAAAAATTTTTGGCAAAGGTAAGATGATGACAAAGATAACAAAGCCAAACGAAGTAAAACGCGAATGGATCGTTTTAGACGCTGAAGGAAAGCGTTTTGGTCGTCTTTTAACAGAAGTAGCGACTATTTTAAGAGGTAAAAATAAACCTTGCTATACTCCAAATGTTGATTGTGGAGATTATGTAATCATTATCAATGCTTCTAAAGCAGTTTTCACAGGTGCAAATAAAGCAGAAGATAAACTATACCACAGACATTCAGGGTATTTTGGAAGCGTAAAAAGTGAAAAATTTGGTGATTTATTAGAAAAAAATCCAGTTAAATTATATAAATTAGCAGTTCGTGGTATGCTACCTAAAACAAACCTAGGTAGAGCTATGCTTAAAAAATTAAAAATTTATGCAGGTAGCGAACACCCTCATACTGCTCAAATTGCTAATAAAGGAAAATAATCATGGCAACAACATACGCAACAGGTAAAAGAAAAACCGCTGTAGCTAAAGTTTGGGTAAAAGCTGGTAGTGGTAAAATCATCGTTAATGGTATGGATTTAAACACTTGGCTTGGCGGACATGAAGCTATAAAATTAAAAGTAGTTCAGCCTTTATTAGTAACTAAACAAGAAACTTCTATGGATATTAAAGCAACAACTTTAGGCGGTGGATACAGCGCTCAAGCTGAAGCTTTAAGACATGGTATTTCAAGAGCTTTAGCTGCTATGGATGCAGATTTTAGAGCATTATTAAAACCAAAAGGACTTCTTACTAGAGATAGTAGAACTGTTGAGCGTAAAAAATACGGTCGCAGAAAAGCAAGAAGAAGCCCACAATTCTCTAAACGTTAATCTTTTTTTTGGATCCATTTTTTGGATCCATTCTCTCTTTTATTTTTAAAATCACATTTTTTCATATATTTTTGTTTTGTTTAAAATCAAAGGATTTTTTGTTTAGAATAAACTTTTATAATTTCAAAGTCCGATCAGGGAAACCTCCTTTTTGTAGTAAATTTAAGCCCCTTTCCCAAAAAGGGGCTTATTTTATTTTAATCTTCTTTTTATATAATACCCCATTTATTTTCATTATTTAAGGATAGTTTATGAAAAAAATTATAGGATTAGTTAGTTTAGCTAGTGTTTTGTTTGCTTTTGATGCTAGTAAAATAGAAATCACTCCAACCTTTAACTATACAACCCCAGAAGGAAATTTAGATCTTAAAAATTATGGTGGAGTGGGTTTAAGATTTGGTTATCATTATGATGATTTATGGATAGATCAAGTTGAGTTTGGCTTAGAGTATTATGATAACGCAAAATATAATAATCCAAACGATAATACACATACAGATACTAGTGTTTCAAGATTTTATATAAATGCTATTAAAGGAATTGATTTAGCCAATCATGTATATTTATATGGTTTGTTAGGAACGGGTTATGAGTATTTAAGCCATGGAGCTTATGAAAATAAAAGCGGTATGTTTGCTCAATATGGTGCGGGTTTTAAATTTGCACTTGGCGAAGATTTAGCTTTAAGGCTTGAAGCAAGAGATCAAATTAAATTCAATAATGGTGAACATAATTTGATTTCTAGTGTTGGCTTGAGTTTTTATTTTGGCAATAAAGCTCCAAAAGCTCCTCAAACTGCAACTAAACAAATCGAAGAAAAACCACAAGCAAAACAAATTGATAAATCATGTCCAGAGCCAAGAAAGGGTGCTTTGCTTGATCATATAGGTTGTGAAAAGACAATAGCGCTTGAAGGGCATTTTGGTTTTGATCAAATCACTATAAACCCTGAGTTTGCACAAAAAATCCAAGAAGTAGGTAAGGTTTTAGAAGAAAACCCACAATATTATACTATTTTAGAAGGTCACACAGATAGCACAGGCCCTAAAGCTTATAATCAAAAATTATCATTAGAGCGTGCTAAGGCAGTTGCGAAAGAGCTTGAAAAGACAGGTGTTGCTAAAGAAAAAATTGTAACTAAAGGCTATGGTTTTGATAAGCCAAAAGCAAGCAATGATACTAAAGAAGGCCGTGCGCAAAATAGACGCGTGGAAGCAAAATTTTTCATTAAAGAATAAGCTTTGTTAAAAAAGACAATTTTATTTGACTTAGATGGCACTTTGATAGACTCTACAAGTGCCATTTTAGATGGTTTTGATGCTGCTTTTAAAGCTTTTGGAGAGCCTTTAAGAGATCATGAAGCCATTAAAGCTTTAATAGGTTTTCCTTTAGATGTAGCTTTTGAAAAACTTGGAGTGCCAAAAGAAAAAACAAGTGAGCATATTAATGCTTACAGAAGCGTATATCAAAAAATCTATATAGAGCAAACTTCTTTGCTTTCTTTGGCAAAAGAAAGTGTATATGAAGCTAGTTTATTTGCTGATTTAGCTGTTGTAACGACTAAAAGTTCTAAATTTTCCAAACCTTTACTTGATCATTTGGGTATAGGAAAATACTTTAAAGTTATTATAGGTAGAGATGATGTAACTTACCCAAAACCAAATGCTGAGCCTATTTTGTTAGCTTTAGAAAAATTATCTAAAAGCAAAGAAAATGCATTTATGATCGGAGATACTCATTTAGATATTCAAGCAGCTTGTAATGCTGGCGTTAAACCCATAGCAGTAAGTAGTGGTTATGAAAGTAAGGAAAGTTTAGCTAAATTTAAAATTCCACTTTTTGAAAATACTTATGAAGCTGTAAAACATATAAAAAATATCCGATAATTTCACATTCAAACCCTATACACATAAATAATAAAAAATTTTTATCATTGTTTAAGACAATTAAAGATAAAGTAGCTATTGATTTTAAGTAATTATTTTAATTATAAGGATAATTAAATGAGTAAAATAATGAAAACAATGGATGGTAACGAAGCAGCAGCTTATGCTGCCTATGCATTCACAGAGGTTGCTGGAATTTATCCTATTACCCCAAGTTCTCCTATGGCAGATTATACTGATATATGGGCTTCTCAAGGGAAAAAAAATCTTTTTGGAGTACCGGTTAAAGTCGTAGAAATGCAAAGTGAAGCAGGAGCAGCAGGGACAGTTCATGGTTCTTTACAAGCAGGTGCTTTAACTACTACTTATACAGCATCTCAAGGGCTTTTATTAAAAATACCAAATATGTATAAAATCGCAGGTCAGCTTTTACCTGGGGTTATCCATGTGGCAGCTAGGGCTTTAGCTTCTCAAGCATTATCTATTTTTGGAGATCATCAAGATGTTTATGCTGCAAGACAAACAGGCTTTGCTATGCTTTGCTCGCATTCTGTGCAAGAAAGTATGGATTTAGCAGGTGTTGCACACCTAGCAGCTATTAAAGGTAGAGTACCTTTTATGCATTTTTTTGATGGTTTTAGAACAAGCCATGAAATCCAAAAAATCGAAGTAATGGATTATGCGCATTTTGATCGTTTGCTTGACCGTGAAGCTTTATTAGAATTTAGAAATTCCTGTCTAAATCCAGAAAATCCAAAAACAAGAGGTACGGCTCAAAATGATGATATTTATTTTCAAACAAGAGAGTTAGTAAATAAATATTATGAAGCTATTCCTGATATTGTTAATGAATATATGCAAGAAATTTCAAAAATCACAGGAAGAGAATATAAACCTTTTGTATATTATGGGGATAAAAACGCAACACGCATTGTAGTAGCAATGGGTTCAGTGACTGAAGCTTTAAAAGAGGTTGTAGATCATCTAAACAGTAAAGGCGAAAAAGTAGGGGTTTTAAAAGTTCATTTATATAGACCATTTAGTTTAAAATATTTATTTGATGTAATGCCTCAAAGTGTTGAAAAAATAGCTGTTTTAGATAGAACTAAAGAGCCAGGAAGTTTAGGCGAACCACTTTATTTGGATTTAAAAAGTGCATATTATGGAAAAGAAAAAGCACCTTTAATCGTTGGTGGTAGATATGGACTTTCTTCGAAAGATGTAGATCCTGCTCAGCTAATAGCAGTTTTTGAAAATCTAAATCAAGCAAATCCAAAAGATGGTTTTACCATAGGAATTAATGATGATGTGACCTTTACTTCATTGCCTGTGGGAGAAAAAATTTCTTTGGGTGATGAAAGTACTATAGAGTGCTTATTCTATGGACTTGGTGCTGATGGCACTGTAGGGGCGAATAAAAACTCTATTAAAATCATAGGGGATAAAACAGACTTTTATGCGCAAGCTTATTTTGCTTATGATTCTAAAAAATCAGGTGGTTATACAAGAAGCCATTTAAGATTTTCTAAAAAACCTATCACTTCAACTTATTTAGTTTCTACGCCGCATTTTGTAGCGTGTTCAGTTGCTGCTTATTTAGAAATTTATGATGTTTTAGCAGGTATTAGAAAAGGAGGAACTTTCCTTTTAAATAGTATTTGGAGTGCGCAAGAAACTATTAAAAAAATTCCAAATGCAGTTAAGAGAGTTTTAGCGCAAAAAGAAATTAATTTTTATATCATTAATGCTACAAAACTTGCTAGGGAAATAGGACTAGGTAGTAGAACAAACACAATCATGCAATCAGCATTTTTCAAACTTGCCAATATCATTCCTTTTGAAGATGCACAAAAATATATGAAAGAATTAGCTTATAAATCATATAGCAAAAAAGGTGATGCTATAGTTGAGATGAATTATAAAGCTATTGATGTAGGTGCAGATGGACTTGTAAAAGTTGATATTGATCCTTCTTGGGCAAATTTAGCTGATGAAGTTAAAGAAGAAACTATAGCTTATAAAGGCACTGAGTTTGTTGAAAAAATCGCAAAACCTATGAATGCAGCTAAGGGTGATGATTTACCAGTTTCGGCATTTTTGGGCTATGAAGATGGTAGTTTTGAGCATGGTACTACTGAGTATGAAAAAAGAGGCGTTGGTGTTATGGTGCCAAGATGGATAGAAACTAATTGTATTCAGTGTAATCAATGTGCCTCAGTATGTCCACATGCAGTTATTAGACCATTTTTAATAGATGAAAAAGAATTAGAAAATGCTCCAGCAGGTGTAAAAGAACACAGCTTAAACGCAAAAGGTGTGAAAGAGCAAAAATTAAATTTCAAAATTCAAGTTTCACCGCTTGATTGTACAGGTTGTGAGCTTTGTGTGCATGAGTGTCCTACTAAAGAAAAATCTTTAGTAATGGTGCCACTAGGTGAAGAGCTTGATCATGGTGAGCAAGAAAATGCAGATTATTTATTCAAAAAAGTAAGTTATAAAGATAATATCTTAAATAGAGAAAATGCAAAAGGTATTCAATTTGCTCAACCTTTATTTGAATTCCATGGAGCATGCCCAGGGTGTGGAGAAACTCCTTATATTACTTTAATCACTAGATTGTTTGGCGAAAGAATGATTATTGCTAATGCAACTGGCTGTAGTTCTATTTATGGTGGTTCAGCTCCTTCAACTCCTTACAGAAAAAGCAATAAAAATGGTCATGGGCCTGCTTGGGGTAATTCTTTATTTGAAGATAATGCTGAATTTGGTCTTGGTATGAAAATAGCAACTGAAACAACAAGACATAAAATAGAGCAAATCATGAATGAAAGTATGCAAGAAGTTCCTAATGCGCTTTCTGCATTATATAAAGAATGGATTGCAAATAAAGAAGATTCTAAAGCTTCTTTAGAACTAAGAGATAAGTTAGTGCCATTGCTAGAAGAAAATAAACAGATTAAAACTGTAAATGATATTTTAGAGCTTAAAAGCTATTTGAGCAAAAAATCACATTGGATTTTTGGTGGTGATGGTTGGGCTTATGATATAGGTTATGGCGGGCTTGATCATGTTTTAGCAAGTGGTGAAAATGTAAATATTTTAGTGCTTGATACCGAAGTATATTCAAATACCGGAGGTCAAAGCTCAAAATCTTCAAGAACAGGTTCAGTAGCGCAGTTTGCTGCAGCAGGTAAGCCAATACAGAAAAAAGATCTAGGTCAAATTGCTATGACTTATGGCTATATTTTTGTAGCTCAAGTAAATTCTAATGCAAACTATGCACAGTTGTTAAAAGCTGTAATGGCAGCAGAAGCTTATGATGGGCCTTCTTTGATTATAGCTTATTCTCCTTGTATAGCTCATGGTATTAAAGGTGGGCTTGGAAATTCAGGAAATCAAGCAGAGCTTGCTACAAAATGTGGATATTGGCCAACTTATATTTATGATCCGCGTTTAGAAGCTGAAGGTAAAAATCCTTTAACAATTTCTTCTAAAGAGCCTGATTGGGATTTATATGAAAGCTTTTTAATGAATGAGGTGCGTTATAGCTCACTTAAAAAATCAAATCCTGAACAAGCAAAAGAATTATTTGAAAAAAATAAAGCAGAAGCACAACGCCGTTATAGACAACTTAAACGCTTAGCAAGTGCTGATTTTAGTAATGAAAACTAAAATTTGCTTCGATTTTTACTTGTGAGTTTATGGGTGCTTAGTGCTTTTGGTGCTAAGTACCCATTTTTGAATCAAAGTTGTAATGATGTTGATTTTTCTTTGATTCAAGATCCTTTTTTTCAAAAAACTACAAATATAAAATCTGATTTTTCCTTACAAGCTATCGTTTCTAATAAAGTTAAGATTAATGATAAATGGTATGTTTTGAATGATGATATTGAAGGTTTTAAGATTGTTGAGATTAAAAATTCTCAAGTTATATTGATAAAGGAAGAAAAAATCATGGTTTTAAAATTGTATGAAAAAAATAATATTTTTATTTATTAGTATTTTAACTTTTACAAATGTTTTTGCCTCACAGTGCCATCAGCGCTTTTTTGATATAAGTGTAGAAAATAAAACTTCTTTGATTGAAATTTTAAATGAACTTGGTAGAGAATGTGGTTTTAGCATTATAATAAAAGATTCATTAGCCGGAGAAAAGTTAAATCATACCCAAAATTATCTACACATAAGAAAAATGTCTTTAAGAGAAATTTTTAAACTTTTATTGATGGAAAATAATCTTGCTTATGAGTATGAAAAAAATATTTTAAAAATTTATGGAAGACAAGTTAAAACTTTTAAAGTGCATTATATAAGCTCTATTAGAGAAGGGCAAAGCGTTACTAAAGCTTCAGTGGATTCAAGACCTAAACAAGGCGATTATGATAGTACTAAAGAAGCAGATAATCTAGTCATTAGCACAGATAAATTTGATTTTTGGGAAAAAATTTCAGAAGAAATACAAGCTTTATTAGATGAAAATACAACTAAGCCTATTATTAATACTAATGCAGGGATTATTACTTTAAATGCTACTTTGTATGAGCTTACAAGGGTTGAAAAATATTTAAAAGATTTAAATAAAAGACTTAAAAAGCAAGTTTTAATTGATGTAAGTATAGTTGCAGTACATTTAAATAAAAGTCATTCAAGTGGGATTAACTGGCAAGAGCTTGCTTTTAAACTTAATGGAGATGATAATGATTTTATAATCAATAAAGGCGGTGTTAGAAATATCAATCTTAAAGCCAATGTTGAAACTAAGGCTATTTTAAATTTATTACAAGAAAATGGTAAAACTACTGTACTTTCTAACCCAAAACTCATGGCACTTAATAATCAACAAGCTATTATTTCCATAGGTGATACGATTAATTATCAAGTAAAAGAAAGTTCTAAGGGTACTGAAAATGGTACGACTATTAGTGAAACTTATAATAATTATTCTATTTTTGTAGGAATTTTACTAAATATTTTGCCTGAAATTTCAGATGATCACAAAATCATGCTTAGAATAAATCCTAGTTTGAGTGATTTTAAATATAGTGTTGATAATCACAGACAAAATAAACCAAGAAATATAGCGCCTGATACCATACAAAAAAAGCTTTCTACTGTAGTTGAAGTTGATGATGGACAAACTTTAATTTTGGGCGGATTGATTAGTAAAAATACGATTAGTAATCATAACGAAGTAAGTGCTTTATCTAAAATACCACTTTTTGGTGCTTTATTTCAAGGAAAGCAAAATTTAGAAGATATTAGCGAAATAGTTTTTATTATCAAGCCAAGTTTAATAAGAGCTGATAAAAAAGTGTTGAGTTTGAAAGAATTAGGTTTTGAGCATGAAGATGATATGTTTTAATTTTTTAATTTGTTTGTCTTTTTTAAATGCAATGAATATTCAAAATGAAAGTTTTGAACAAAATGTATTCTATGAAAAATTTATTAATCACCCAAGTTATGAAAATGCCCTAAATTTAGCTAAATATTTTTATCAAATCAAAGATTATCGAAAGGCTATTTTTTGGGCTATTGAGGCAAATGAATTTGAGTTGTTAGAAAAAGAAGCATGGTTAGTTTTTATCAATGCTAAATTAAAACTTGGAAAGCATGAAGATGCTTTAAGAGCTAAAGAAGAGTATGAAAAACTTTTAGGAAATTATTTTGAATGATACAAAAGAAATAAAAGCTTTAAATGAACTTTCTTTGCAAGAATTAGCTTTAGAGTATAAATTAGAAATTTTAGACTTAAATCAAACTCTTAAAATAGAAAAATATCTCCATGTTTTACCTTTTTCTTTAATAGAACAATATAATATTTTTTGTTTTTATGAAGATGATGAAAATATTCATATAGCTTCTTTAAAACCTTTAGATGAGAGTATTTTAGAAAAAATACAAAATTTATACCGCTTAAAGGTTATTAAAATTTTTCTTTGTGATTTTACACAATTTAAATTCTTACTAGAAAGGATTAAATTTTTAATTTGCTTTCAAAACTATCTTGATAAATTAGAACTTAATTTAAAAAGTGATGAAAATAAAGATGAGTTTTTATTAGAGCAGTTTTTGAATTTGATTTTAACTTATGCTTGTTTTTTAAGAGCAAGTGATATTCATTTGGAGCCTTTAGAAAATGAAGTTTTGATAAGATTTAGAATAGATGGAGAATTAAAATATATCCATAGTTTTGATGTGGATTCTTATCAGGCTTTATTAATGCATATAAAAATCATTACCTTGCTTAATGTAGCAGAGCAAAGACAAGCCCAAGATGGAAGTTTTTCTAAGATAATCTTAGAGCAAAAGTATGACTTTAGAATTTCAATTATGCCTTTGTTATTTGGGCAAAGTGTGGTGCTTAGAATTTTAAAACAAGATGAGTATGTTTTAAAACTTGATAGACTTTTTATTAAAGAAGAAAATTTAACCTCATTAAAAAAATACATGAATGCGCCTTATGGTTTGATTTTATTTTGTGGGCCAACGGGGAGTGGTAAAAGTACTTTTATGCATGCTATTTTAAACGAGCTTGATCAAAATAAAAAAATTATTACCCTGGAAGATCCTATAGAATATAAACTTAAACATGCTCAGCAAATTTTGTTAAATTCTAAAACCGGCTTTGATTTTCATAAAGCTTTAAGAGCGGTTTTAAGGCAAGATCCTGATGTGATTATGGTGGGTGAAATCAGAGATGATGAGAGTTTGGATATAGTTTTAAAAGCTTCCTTAAGTGGACATTTGGTTTTGAGTACCTTGCATACTAATGGTGCTATAGAAGCTATTTTTAGAATGAAACACATGGGGGCAAAAGAATATTTAATAGCTTATGCGCTTAATTTGATTATAGCCCAACGCTTGGTAAGAAAACTATGTGAATGTAAAGAACTTAGCAATGAAAAATTTCATTTTCAAAATCAAGTTTTTGAAGGAAAATTTTATAAAGCAAAGGGTTGTGCTAAGTGTATGTATAGTGGATATAAAGGGCGTTTAATGGTGGCTGAATTTTTGTTTTTAGATCATAATTTAAAAAGTATGATAGAAAATAATGCAAATTATGAAAATATTTTAACTTATGCTTTAAAAAAAGGCTTTTTAACTTTAGGTAGGGATGCTTTGGAAAAAGTTAAGCTTGGTTTGACAAGTGTAGATGAGCTAAGAAAGATTGGTTTTTGAAAAAATTTATTATTTTTTATGCTTTAAACAAAGAGCAAAAGCAATGTATAATTAAAGCCAAAAATCTATATGAAGCTAGAAATCTTGCACAAAAATCATTTGAAAATATTATTAGTATTGAAGAGTATTTTGGAGTAACAAAACATAAAATTAAAGAAGAAGAGCTTATTTTTATCCTTAAAGATTTAAATATGGTTTTAAAAGCAGGATTAAGCTTGCAAGAGGCTATTTTAGAGTTTGCAAGATCAAATCATGATATATATGTAGCTAAAATATTTAGTGCAATTTATAATAAACTCAAAAATGGAAGCTCTTATAATGAAGCTTTTAGAGGTGTTTTAAATTCTAGAGAATGTGCTGTTTTAAAAATTTGTGACGGTAAGGAGGATTTATATAAGGCTTTTGAGATTATCATTAATCTAAAAGAGAAAAACCTTCATAGTTTTAAGCAGTTTAAAAAGGCTATAACTTATCCACTTTTTGTTTTTACATGTATTATTTTAGCTTTTTTTGTGTTGATGATTTTGGTTTTGCCTGAATTTAAAACTTTATTTTTACAACTTGAATTAGATTTGCCAAAAATCACTCAAATTCTTTTTATTGTAGGAGATTTTTTTAAACATTTTTATGTATTTATTTTATTAGGTGTGGGAATTTTTATAATACTTGCTTATTCTTTTAGAAAGTCTTTGTTTTTTCATAAAATTCTTTTTTATTCTCCCATTTTTGGAAAAATAATATTTTATCAAGATAAATTTTGTTTTTTCTTGATTTTTTCGTATTTATTAAAAGCAGGGGTGGATATAAAAAGAGCTTTTGAGCTTGCTTGTGAAGGTATAGAAAATCAATTTTTTAAAAACAAAATGTTTATTGTAAAGACTTCATTTGAATCAGGATTTGATTTAGCTCAAGCTTTTTCTAACACAAGGCTTTTTGAGCCTTTTGTGATAAGAATGTTAAATTTAGCTTTAAAAAGTTCTAAATTAGATGAAAGTACTTATGAGCTTGCTTTATTTTATGAATATAAAAAAGAAAATTACACCCAAAGACTTTTGGTTATTTTAGAACCTTTGATGACAATTTTTATGGCGAGTTTGATTTTGGTCTTGGCTTTGGGTGTATTTTTACCTATGTGGCAAATTAGTCAAGGAATTTAAGCAAGATAATCATAAGCAACCTTAGCTATAGTTAAAGCAACCATAGTTAAAAAAAGTTTTTTGATAAAAGTTCCTTGTGTTTTTAAAACTAGTTTTGAGCCTACAAAGGCGCCTAAAACTTGACCTATACCCATTAAAATACCAACTTTCCAAAGTACTTCATAAGAGTATAAAAATACTCCTAAAGCCACTACATTACTAGTAAAATTTAAGATTTTAGTATTAATGCTTGCATTTTTCATACTAAAACCAAGAAATATCACACAAGCAAAAATCCAAAAAGACCCGGTTCCAGGCCCTAAAAAACCATCATAAAAGCCAAGTAATAAACCAAAAGTGATTTGAAAGCTTGTGGTGCTCATTTTGGCTTTATTATGAACATGGCCTAAATCAGGTTTGAAAATAGTATAAAGAAAAACTAAAGCTAGGCATATTAGCACAATGATTTTAACAGCGTTTTGATCTATTAGTAAAACTGCATAAGTACCAATAACTGCTCCAATTGCGGTAAATAAAATACCTAAAGCAATTTTTTCTATATTCATATGTTTTCTATAAGATAAAACCGCAGTGAGTGAGCCAAAGGTGCTTTGAAGTTTATTAGTAGCTAGGGCTAAATGAGGAGGAATTCCACAAGCAAATAAAGCAGGTATGGTAATAAGTCCACCACCACCTACAATCGCATCAACACAACCTGCAAAAGCAGCAACAAAAAATAAAATCACATAATAAGTTAATTCAAGCTCCATAAGCTTTCCTTGTTTTGTCCGATTCTATATAGAGCAAAATCATATTTTATAGGATCAGCAGGATCAAATTTTTTAAGACTTTGCGTAAGCTCTAAAACACTTTTAAAATCATAAATCTTACGCTTTAAAAGCTTAAGTTTTAATGAAACTTTATGAGTATGAGTATCTAAGGGTATGAGTAAATCTTTTTTGTCTATATTTTTAAACAAACCCAAATCAAGCTCATCTTTTCTTACCATCCACCTAAGATACATATTGTATCTTTTTAAAGGACCTTTTGGAATGCTAAATTCTTTTGAAAAGAAAAATTCATAACCATAACTTTTATAAGGATTAAGCTTGTAAATTGTTTCTATGAAAGCTTTTGTTGCATGTGTGATGTTTTGCTCTTTTTGATAAGCTTTGGTGAAAATATTTTCTATACTATTTTCATTTCTTAAGCGTTTAAGTGTGATGAAAATTTGAGCTATGTCTTGAGAGTTTTGAAAGCGATATTTTAGATCTTTGCATTCTTTTTTAATAATCTCATCATTTCTTTCAAGTAAGGAAAAATCAAGTTTGTTTAAAAAATTTACAATATTTTTAGCATTTCCATAAGCAAATAAAGCGCAAAGCAAGGCTATATTTTCATCTTTATAAACACTTGCAATTTGCAAAGGATCAGGATGAGAAAAAAGCTCTTTTTGAGTGTTTTTGCTTAAAATTGCTTCATCTAAAAGAGCTTTAATTTGCATTAAGATTTTAAACCAAGTAAGGTTTCAAGCATTTGATCAACAGTAGTTACGATTTTAGCTGCAGCGCCATAACTTGCTTGATATTGTATGAGTGCTGCTAATTCTTCATTAGTATTTACACCACTTTTTGATTGATATTCTGCATAAGCTGTATTAAATACTGTCATATTAGTTGCATGTGCAAAACCATTGCTTTCAGCATCTGAAGCAATTTGACCTGTAAATTTTCTATAATATCCATCTAAAGTCATAGTATCTACTGTACCATCTTTATTATAAAAATTTACTTTTTGATTTTGAAGTTGCAACATAGCATTAGCTACATCATTGTTTCCATCAACTCCGTTTGAACTTGCTTTTAAGCTGTTTGGATCATTTCTGATGCTTGAATTTACATTAATACTGCTTGCATCTTGACCATTAAAAAATGAAGATACATTTAAAGCACCCGGGAAATTTGTGCCATTATCTTTAAAAGCTATTTTATAACCTTCTTTTAAGCCATTGATTTGGAAATTTCCGCTATCACTTTGTCCATCATAATGATAAAAGGCTTGAAAATAATCATTTAAATCATTACCAGGTTTTCCGTCGTGATTATCATCTATATCTGCATTGATTTGCTTGACAACATCTTCTATGGTGGTATTAACATCAATTTTTATAGTTCTAGTGGCAACCGCATTACCTTCTTCATCATAAATTGTGATGTCAAAGCTTCCTGCTTGAATGTTTTTATCATAACTCATTAAAGAAGTATCAGGTTTTAAACCTTTTAAGTCATCTGAATTGACTCTATCTGTAGCTGCTTGAGCATAGACATTATTAGTTTGGGTTATGAGCGTTTTTGTAAAGGTATTGAGCATATCTTTATACTCTTGCAATTTTCCATCACTGTAAGTATCGTGATTGCCATCATAGTTTCTACCTCTAAGATCAAGTTGAGCTCCAAGCTGTCCGCCTGAAATTTTACTAGTTAAATCATAGCGGTTTTCATCATTTACTTCATAATAAATTTGATAAAAACCATTAGGGTTGTTATTGTCTAGTTTTAAAGGATGAAAGCTAGAGCCATTGACTATACTAAAGCCTTGAATGCTTAAATCATAATATCTTCCAGAATCAGTCATGGTAGATTCTAAAGTGCTATCCTGAGAGCTTTTTCCTTTCCAAGCTACTGCATTGACTAGTTTTGAAAGTCTAAGTTCAAGCTCATCTCTTTTATCTCTTAATTGATTTGCATTATCAGTAGGTAAAACTTCTTCATTTTCAAGTTGTTTGTTAATATTTGCAATTTCTTGACCAATATTATTAATTTCATCTACAGTTTGTTGAATTTGCTCATTAACAGTTTGTTGCATTTTATTAAGATCTTGCAAGGTTTTTTGTATGTTTTGAGTTAGTGTATTTGCGCTATTAACAAGATCTATTTTACTTGCTCCATCACTTGGATTAGAAGCAAAGTTATTCCACGCATCATAGTAGTTTTTATAATCTTGTAAAATACCAGTTCCTTGCATATCAGGAAATCTTTGGCTTGCTTCTTGTAAAATTTGTCCTAAGTAATTTGTATAGTTTTGCTGAGTGGTAGCATTTTTTAATTCATAATAAGAATGCTCATCATGCAATCTTTTAATAGTATCAATTTGCGTACCTGTTCCTAGGTGTAAGCCACCTCTATCAAGAGACATACCCGAACTTTGTACAGCTCTTTGTCTAGTATAAAACACCGCATTTGCATTAGAGATATTATTACCTGTTGTGTTAATTTGAAGTTCAGCAGCTCTAATACCGCTAACCCCTGTATATAAGCTATCAAAAATTCCCATGACTTAACCTTTAAACATTGATCTTAAATAATGAATCTGGAATTGTCTTATTATCTCCATAAGCATTATTTGTTCCATTTTGTTCAAACATTGTATTTAAAAGATTGTCGTAAAAATTTTTAATAATAAGAGCTAATTTAGCATATTCTTTATTTTTTTGGTGCAAGGTATTTAAATTTTGCTTTAAAAGAGCAAGTTTTTCTTTATCTTCATCATCTAAAAGTTCATCTAAGCCTTTATTGTTTCCTTGATTGCTAAGTTCTATTAAAGCCTTGTCAAGATTTTTTTTAGCAATTTGGAAGTCATTTACAAGTTTAGTTTTTTCCTCTACGCTTTTGCTAACATGTTGGTGGTTAGCGGCTTGAATTTGGGTTATATCTTCTAAAGTAAGATTGATGAGTTTTTCTAAAATAGAATTTGTTTCGTCTAAGTGTTGTTTAACCATTTTTTATCCTTTCTTAGGCACTAACCCAAAAAAGGATAAAAATTATAATAAAGAATCTGCTATTGCTTTAGAAGTGGCTTGTAAGTCTATTTTATACGCGCCATTTTTTATTTGTGAAGCAATCAAAGATGCCTTACTCTCTTCTACCTTTTGAGTTTCTTTTGCCTTGTTGTTTTCTTTGTTTTCTGTTTTATTTAAATCATTAGTAGCAACTTGAGCTACATAACTTTGATGTATAGGGTTTATCATTTTAAGCCTCCAGTTCTATTGAAAAACTCTAAGAACTATATCGACACTTAAAAAAATAACTTAACCCCTTTCTTTTAAATAATCAAATAATAATTTTGAAAAACCTAACCCCCCGCTTAATGCTTTACTCATAGTATCATTATACATAGATGAATAAATTTCATCACTTGCATCTTTTCCAAATAAAGAATTTTCTTGTTTTAAAGAAATATCCAAAACGCTTTTGATTAAAAAAGCTTCAAAAGCATCAGTTTGTTCTTTTAAAGCTTTATCTTCATCATTTAATGCTTGTATATGAGTTAAATCATTTTTAAAAGCACTATCTGCATAGTTTTTGGCAGCCTTGTAGCTATTGTTGTGTTTAGTAATACTTTCATAAAGCTCACTGCTATAGTTTTTACTTGCTAAATAATTATCAACTCTCATCATATCACCTCTAATTCAGCACTAATTGCACCAGCTCTTTTTAGATTTTGCATAATAGCTATGATATCATTTGGTGCTGCTCCAAGTTTATTTAACATTCTAGCTATATTTGCTACTGTTGTTTTATTGTTTGTGATTTTTAAAGTATTAGATACAGGATCTAAAATACCACCATCTTTCATATCGATTTCATTTTGTCCTAAAGCTACGGTATTGTTTGGATCAATTTTTATCGTGATATCTTTATGAGTAATTAATATAGGTTCAACTTCTATATTTACTCCTGCTACTATAGTTCCTGTTCTTTCATCGATGATTACTTTGCTTTCTGGAGTATAAGCTATATCTTGCTCTAATACTCTTGCCATAAATTCAACATGAGAAAATTCTTCAGGTTTTGTTAATTTTATAGTTCTAGAATCTAAGGCCTTTGCTATATCTGTATCAAAAATAGTATTTAGAACTCTTTCTATATTATTAGCAGTTTTAAAATCTGCTTCTTTTAAACTTAAAACCAAATCTTCACTTTGGCTAAAGTTTTGTGGAATTTCTCTTTCTACTACTGCACCATTAATAACATTTGCTGATGTTGAGTGTGTTCCTGCTGCACCTGGTCTTGGACTAAGTCCGCCTATTGCTAAAGAACCTTGAGCTACTGCATAAATTTCTCCATCAACCCCTTTTAGAGCTGTCATAAGTAAGGTTCCACCTTGTAAAGATTTGGCATCGCCTAAAGAAGCTACACTTACATCAAGCTTATCCCCACTTCTTGCAAAAGCAGGAAGTTTTGCTGTAACCATTACTGCTGCTGTGTTTTTTGATTTAATATCGCCCGGGCTAATTTTTACATTCATACCTTGAAGCATATTTGAAATAGATTGTAGAGTAAATTCGCTACTTGTACCATCTCCACTTCCATTTAAACCAACAACCAAACCATATCCTATAAGTTGGTTATCTCTAACACCTACTACATTGGTAAGTTCTTTAATAGTAGCTGCAAAAACGCTTAGACTTAGTGCTAAGCTTAAAAATAATATTCTCATCGATTCTTCCTTTAACCTATGCTATTTTCATAAATTAAAGCAAAAAAAGTTCCAAATTTATATAAAGGAGTAAAAGCTTAGAGTAGTTGAGCCAAATTTTTTTTCTTTTGTTTTTTTATAATTTTGTATTTTAGCTGGAGTTTTAAAAGTGCTGTGATGTTCTATGATGATGATTTTAACATTTGAATTTTTTATATTTTCTATCAATTTTAAAGTTTTTTTATAAATATCAAAAAAACCTTCTCTAATATCAAAAGGCGGATCAAGATATAAAATAATATCTTCTTTAGAATTTTGAATAATTTGAGGGGTTTTTTTAAAGGTATCATCATTGAAGCAAATAGTGTTTTGATCAATGTTGGAAGCATTTTTTAAAGCGATTTCATAAGCTTTTTTATCTTTTTCTATAGCATAGCTTTTTAAGCAGCCATTACTTCTTGCCTCTAATGCCATTAAAGCGCTTCCTCCAAAGGCTTCTATGAAAACCTTATCTTGTAAAGAAAAACGCAAAACATTAAAAACACAAGATTTTACTATGCTTTTGGTGCTTCTTGTGGTATCTAGACTAGGAAGTAAAATTTTTTTGCCTTTATAAATTCCGCTTTCTATGGTGGTGTAAATTTTTTGAGTTTGTTTTTTTGAGTTTGTTTTTTTATCTTCTTTATAATTTTTTAAAAAATCTTTTACACTTTGATATTCTTGTATTTTATGCATTATTATTTTCTTCTTTGATAAGATTTTTTAACTCTGTTTTGTAAAGATCAAATATCGCATCGATTTTTTCATGACTTTCTTGACGTAATTGCTCTAAAATGGCTTCACATTTTTGATTCATGATTTTTTTCTCACGCATTGCTATTTTATAAGCAATATTTTGCAAACTTGCATTGAAATCATTTAAAGCATTAAGCAATTCTTCCATATTAAAAGGATGAGATAAAAAATTTGATTTTTTATTGATGATAAATTGTGGTTTTTGTGTGTTGATTTTTTCATCACAGACTAAAAAATCACAATCTTTTTTTAAAACTAAAAAATCTTTCAAAGCAATTTCTAAAGTTTTTTCTAAAATTAAATCTTTACATTCAAGAGCGATTTTCATTGACCAAACTCACTTTTAATTTATGTTTTTTTAAAGTATATGGTACTATACCTAGAGCCAAATTTGCAAGCTCTGCAAAACTTAAAATATAAAAATCTTCAAAATTTCTATTTGAAATAGCTTGTAATTCTTTATAACATTTATCAAACATATAAAAAGAATAAAAATCCTCAACTACTAAAAAATCACAACCACTATCATAAGCATCTAACATTATAGCAGCAGCACTTTTGAAAGCTAGCTCAGCATTTAAATTTAAAAACCCATAGCCACAGCTTTTGTATTTTCTTTCAAAATCTATTACATTTGCTTTAAGTATTTTAGCAAGCTCTAAAGAACAGTTCGCATTAGAAAATCCTTGATATATGCCTATATTAAATTTCTCAAAAAAATGTTTAATGTGTTCTTGTTTAAGGTGGTTTAAAAAAACTTTTGGGGCATATTGAATTTTTTCAATTTTACTCATAATTTCATAAGAGCTGTATTCGCAAGCTAAGATATTATCTTCATTCATCATTCTTGAATATTCATCTAAGATATCTTTTGGATCATAATCAATAATAAAATAATTTTTACCCAAAGGTTTTTCACATAGCGTGCTTTCAACACCGACTACGTCTAAAGCATTTTTGATAATATCAAAATAACAAAATAAGTCATTATTGCTATTAGTATAAATTTTATACATTTTAATTCCTTAAAAAATACTTCTTGCAAGGCCTGATTTTACAAGCATAACTTTTAATTCTTTAATGTAAGATTCATAATCAAGCTCATTTGATGAAATAAAATTTTTAAATTTAGTATGATAGTAAATCCCTTTTTCTTCATCTGCGACTAGTTTTAAAAATTGTGGTGCTTTTTCTGGGTATTTAAGTAGCATTTTATAAGCAAATATAAAAAAGCTATCTCCTAGATATTCAGGTAAAAATTCTCTAACTTCGCTTGTATAATATAAAAAGTCATATTGTTTGTAAAGTTCTACATCATGTATATCAATAAGTCCTTTAAAAAGCTCTAATTTTTCTAAAAAATCACTTTTATCCATGATTAAATCTTTGGTTGCTCTTTTGGTATCAAGTGGTTCTATGATGAGTTCTTTTCCAAATTTTTCAATGATATTATTTAAATCTCTTCTTTGTCTAATGGCGACTTGGTTGATTTTAATGCAACTTTCTGGGTTTTCTTCAAAATCAAAATATATATCATCTTTTTTCACTTGCACTAAAATATCATAAATACTTTTAAAATTTTTACTATCATAAACATAAGGTTTATAATAAGCTAAATAATCACTATCTTTATCAAAACGAAAAATTCTTAAAGTTATTTGCATATTTTATCCTTGGTATTATTTTTCATTATATACATTTTAAACTTATAAAAATTTGATTATTATATAAAATTAAAAGCTTTTTGTATAAAATATTCACATGGATAAAGAAAAATTTATTATCAACGGCTTTGCTAATCCTATCAATGGAGATGATGGGGCAATCATCGATGGATATTGTTATTCTAAAGATTTATTTTGTGAAAACGTGCATTTTAAGCGCTCTTGGATGAGTTTAGAACAAATTGGAGCAAAGGCTATGCTTGTTAATATTTCTGATGCAATTGCTATGAATGCTACGCCAAAATATGCTCTTTTGGGGCTTTCTTTACCAAAATGTTTAGATATGAAACAGGTTAAAGCTTTGCAAAAAGGCTTGCTAGATAGTGCAAAAGAATTTGGAGTACAAATTATAGGCGGAGATACTATAGCAGATAATAAAATCAATATTAGTATAACTATTATTTCTAAAGTAAATAAAAAGGCTATTTTTAGAAAAGGTTTGAAAAAAGGAGATTTACTTGCTTTTAGTGGAAAATTAGGTGAGAGTTTAAAAGGTTTAAATATATTATTTCGCGGTGGAAAATTGCATTCTAAACATCGTTTTATAAAACCAAATTTAAGACAAAAATTTTTTTATGATATAGCAAAAAAAGTTAGAGTAAGTATGGATATTTCAGATGGTTTAAATAAGGATCTATCGAGAATGCTCTTTATAAATCAACTTGGTATAAAATTCCTTAAAAAATTAGATAAATTTAGCTTAAATAGTGCAGAAGAGTATGAAATTTTATTTGCTTTTGATAAAAAACACAAAGCATTTATACAAAATATGGCTAAAAAGCATAGAGTTAAACTAAATATTTTTGCAAAAACAACAACAGGAAGGTATAAATTTTATGGAAGAGAACATCATTTTTAAGCCCTTATATACTTTAAAACACAGCCCGATAAATGTGTATTTTTCAAAAAATAGCAATGATTTTGTAGTAAGAGAAAAGCCTTTGTATGAATTTAGTGGAAAAGGTGAACATTTAATTTTACATATACAAAAAAAAGATCTTAGCACTAGTGAAGCTTTGAGAATTTTAAGCGAGCAAAGTGGTGTTAAAATGAAAGATTTTGGTTATAGTGGTTTAAAAGATAAACAAGGCTTAACTTTTCAATATATTTCTATGCCTAAAAAATTTGAAGAGGGTTTAAAAAATTTTAAACATGATAAGATGAAAATTTTAGAAACTTTTTACCATGATAATAAACTTAGAATAGGGCATCTAAAAGGAAATTTATTTTTTATAAGATTAAAAAAAGTTTCTAAAGTAGATGCTTTAAAAATAGAACAAGCTTTTAAAAATATCCAAGAACAAGGTTTTGCTAATTATTTTGGATATCAGCGTTTTGGCAAATTTCAAGATAATTTTTCACAAGGACTAGAAATTTTAAAAGGCAAAAAAATCAAAAATAAAAAAATGCAAGAATTTTTGATTTCTGCTTTTCAAAGTGAGCTTTTTAATAGATATTTGAGTAAAAGGGTAGAATTATCACATTTTATTAATGACTTTAGTGAAAAAGAAATAAAGCAAATTTATAGTTTAGAAAAAGAAGAAATCAAAAGTTTAAAAAATCAAAAGCAGTTTTTTAAACTTTTAAAGGGTGAAGTTTTAGGACATTATCCTTTTGGTAAATGTTTTATATGTGAAGATTTACCAAGTGAAGTAGAAAGATTTAATCAAAAAGATATTAGTGCCATGGGTCTTTTAATAGGCTCTAAAGCTTATGAGGCAAATGAAGGTTTAGCTAAAAAATTAGAAGATGAGATTTTTTCTTTTGCATATGAGTTTAAAGATAAAATGCAAGGCTCAAGACGCTTTATGTGGTCTTATTTGCAAGATTGCAAAAGTTATTATGATGAAGAAAAAGCTCATTTTACTTTGGAGTTTTTCTTGCAAAAAGGCTCGTATGCCACGGTGATTTTAGAAGAAATTTTACATACAGATATTTTTGAACAAACCCATAATATGTAATTAAAAATTGATATTGAGTATCAGTTAAAATTTATCTTTTATAAATTATAATAACAATTATCATTTTTATAAAAAGGAAAGCTCAATGTCAGTTTTGGTTATCGGAGCGGATGAAATAACTCCAATTAAGGCAGTTTTGACAAATCTAGGTGCAAAAAGCATAGAGCATTGGGATGCTAGAAATGAAAATAGGGTAAATAGAAAACCCATTCCACAAAATACCGAATGTATAGTTATGCTTACTAGTTTTTTAAACCATAATACCATGAAAAAAATCAAAACAGAGGCAAAAAAACGCAATATACCTTTAGTTTGCGCTAAACGCAGTGTAAGTTGTGTGTATTGTGAATATTGTAAGGTTTTTGGCCTTGATCAAACCTATGAGTGCGCAAAGAAGGCTTAATATGTTTGGATTTAATGAAAAAGAGGATTTTATACCTAAAATATTTAGAGATTTAGAGCAAAAAAGTATTAATCGCATTTTTTTAAATTTATACAATTCTTTGGTTGAAGATGAATTGAAAATACCTTATATTTATGCAAAAGAAGCTAGTTGTTTAAGAAATATTTTTGAGTTAAAAATTCAAAATATGAGCGCAGAAAGAGCTTTGAGATTTAATAAAGTGAGGCAATTTTGTCCATATTCTCATAAAATTATCAAGGCATATAAAGAAGGAAAATTAAACAAATTAAAGCTTGAAGCAAAGAAACCAAAATATGCTTTAGCTAAATTAATACAAAATGTGTTTTTATCATCTAGTTTTACTTTGCCTTTACAAGTAGCTTTTGAGGCTTTTGTGTATGATAAAATTTGCAAAAGCAATACCAAATCCAAAGTAACAATTTACAAAAACATTATTATTATCAATGAAAAAATGGCGGTTATGCCTTTATTTTATAAAGATAATGATAAAGATATAGAACTTGCTTTGCAATTTATAAAAGATAATTCTTTTGAAAGATTTTATATTGTGTATCCAAGAAATAAAAATTTCACTCAGCATAAAGAAATAAGACATTTTTTATGTGAAAATAACAAAACTTTGCTAAAATTAGTTCCCTATACTATTAATAATCAAATTTTAAGGAGATGTTAAATGTCAATAGCAGTAATTTATGGTAGCTCTATGGGTAATACTGAAAGTGCAGCAAATATGATCGCTCAAAAATTAGGAATTTCTGATGTATTAAATGTCGCAGATATTGATGCAGAGAAAATTAATTCTTATGATAAATTAATTTGCGGTACTTCTACTTGGGGAAGTGGTGATTTTCAAGATGATTGGGATGGTTTTGATTTTTCAGCTTTAAATCTTAGTGGTAAAACTGTTGCGGTTTTTGGTATGGGAGATAGTGAAAGCTATTCAGATACATATTGCAGTGCTATGGGAAAACTTGCTCAAGCTTTAAAAGCAGCAGGTGCAAATTTGGTAGGTGCTGTTTCTACAGGTGGTTATACTTTTGAAGCAAGTGAAGCCGTAGAAGGTGATAAATTTGTAGGACTTGCATTAGATAATGATAATCATGAGGATTTAACAGAAAGTAGAATTGATGCTTGGTTAGAGCAAATTAAACCTTCTTTTTCTTAAAAATTAGATGCCTAAAAGGCATCTTTATATTTAAAATTTTCTTTTTTTAGTTTCGCTTAGTATATCTTGTGCTAAAGAATCTACTTCATTTGCAATAGTATTAGTCTGCATAGCTGTTTGAGAGTTTTGTTGTGTGAGTTTTTCTATAGTAGCTACTGATTCATTAATTTGACTAATATCATCTGCTTCTTCTTTTATAGCTTCTCCCATATCGCTTATAGATTGGGCCAAGATATTAGTATTTGCTTCAATCTCACCCAAAGACTTTTGAGTTCTTTCTGCTAAGTTTCTAACTTCTTCAGCAACAACAGCAAAGCCACGTCCATGCTCGCCTGCACGTGCAGCTTCAATAGCAGCATTTAATGCAAGCAAGTTGATTTGCTCAGCTATATCTGAAATTACTGTGGTAACGCTTTTAATATCATTACTTTGTTTTACAACATCTTGCGCTTTAATAGAGATTTCACTCATGGCTGAGTTCATTTGCTCTAAAGCTCTTGCGCTTTCTTGTAGTGATGAGGTTTGATGAGTGGCATCATTAGTAAGCTCTTGCATACTTTGTTTGAGTGCTTCAGCTTTTTGATTTAATAACTCGCCTTGGTTAAGTGATTGTGAGAGCATGTTTTTGATTTCATTTCCAAGCGCATTGATTGCCTTTTCAACATCACCTTTTGGCGTATTGATAGCTGCTGTAAAATCTAAATGCTTGTAACTATCAAACACAGCTTGAATTTCATTTAAATCGCTACCGATTTTTGCTTGTAAGGTAGTAAGCATTTTATTTAAAACTTCTATAAGTTCTTGAATTTGAGGATTATTAGCATGAGAACTAATATGTAAATTAAGCTCACCTGTTTCTATTTTTCTAGCAACATTTACAGATTCTTCAATGGCTTTTGCGTCTTTGCTTAGAGCTTCTTTGATGATATTGATATTTTCGTTAATCTCATCTGCCATTTTCCCAAATTCATCCTGGGTTTTAAGTTTAATAGGATGAGAATGAGTGTCTTTGTGATTTAAATAATTAAAGAAATTATGCAATCCTGAAGAAATAATTGCAATTGGTTTAAGATTATATGAAATAATCATTCTAATGAAAATCAAAGTAATAAAAATAGCAATTAGAGAAATGATGATTTGTTCCATTAGTGTTTGCTCGGCTGCGTCGCTATAAAAATCATAATCAGCTATAGAGCAAATAGTATATTTTGGATTAATACTGCCATTGCAAATTAAAGCTTTAGTTCCTTCTTCTTTGGTTTGCATTTTAAAAATATCTTTAGAAAGAGCTTTATTTGCACCCTCAGGTGTTTTAAAATAGTTTGAAATGATATCTTTACTAATTTCAGTTGAAGTTAAGATTTTAGATGAATCAGTATGAAAAAGATAGGTTCCATCATCAGCTAAAACTGCTGCGTGTGAATAAGGTGTTTTGCCTATAGCTAAAACTTCTTCTGAGAATTTTTTCAAATCATAATCTGCAGCAACTACGCCTATAACCTTTCCATTTTCTATAATAGGGCTGGCATAAGAAATAGTTGGTTTTTTCATGCTAGATGATATATAAGGCTCTGTGACAATTAACTCTCTTTTTTCTTTAGCTTCTTGATACCATCCTCTAGCCCTAGGATCATATCCGCTTTCTGGGGTTTGATTGTTGCCATTTGATCTAAACATAGATCCATCTTCAAAACCTACATAGGTTAAATCAAAACCTAAAGAATCTCCTAAAGATTTTAATAAACTAGTATATTGTGCTGAATTTAGATTGTGTTTGTTTTCTTTGATATATTTTGTTAAAGAATCAATCACATTGCGTCTATCACTCGCATATAAATCAAATCTTTTACTTACATCAAAAGCAACTTTTTGCTGAAATTGAACTAGTAGGGTATGACTATTAGATTTAGATTTAACATAGTTAAAAAAACCTAAAACACATAGCAAAACTACGACAAAAATACAAACTAAGAAAGCTATTTTGTTGGAAAAATTACCTAGTAGGTATTTCTTAATGGAAGAGAGCATTTTTTCTCCTTAAAAAGCCAAATTTTGAGGCTTTATGGTTATGATAATTTATATGATTTTATTCAAAAAATATTTAAAAATTTATAAATATAGTTAATTTTTGTTAAAAAATATTATATTTTAAAGTATTTTTAAATAAAAAATTCTAATTTTTTAGAAAGTAAAATTTTATTGTCAGTATATTTTGCCCATTGTATATTTAAAGCAAAAATACAAGCTTGTGCAAGTTTTGCAAAGGGAAATTTTTCATAGTATATTTTTTCTTGCTCTTTGGTAGCTTTTTGAAAAAGAGCTTTAATTTGCACTCCTTTAATGAGATTGATGATGTTTGTATCTAGTGCTATATTAACTGCTACCTTGGGTGTTTTATAAGCAAGTTGAATGTGTTTGGTGTGTTCTTCACTAGCAAAAATTAAAGCTAAATTTTTATCATCAAAAGCATAATAACAACTTGCACAATATATTCCGCCATCATCATCAAGCATGCTTAAACTAAGAAGTTTTTGCGAGTGAATAAAATTTATAATTCTTTTATCCATTGTTGTTGGCTTTAAGTTTTAAGATTTTTTGATAACTTAAATGAGTCAAGAAAATCACATAAAATACTTGTAAAAATAAACCAAGTAAAGGTATGCTTGATAAAGCAAAAAAGATTAAAGTGATGATTTTAAAGTATAAGGGTGATGAGTTCTTATAAAAATCATCGAAATTGTTTTTGTCTAAGACATTGCTTAATACATCTAATAATAAAAGTTTGTGAAATAAATAATAAAATACTCCATAATAAATCACAATACTAACAAAAGGTATAATCAATAAGAAAGTAGCTACTACAAACAATACGCATGAGATGAGTATAAATTTGAATGTTTTAAGTAAAACCTCTAAAGAATTTACTTCTTTTTGTATGGAATAGTTGTAATATCTTTGATTGATTTTTTTCACAATAGAAGGAGTTAAAAAAGAAATTATTAGCATGGTAAAAAACACTGAGGCAAATACCACTATGAAAAATCCACCTATAGCGCTTAAAAATGCAAGTGAAAATTGCACTATAGAAAAGCTAAAAAACCAAGCCATAAAAGATCCGCTAACCACATCTTCTATATAAGAAAAGAATATATCATAACTATAATATACAAGCAAGGCAAAAAGGAATAAACTAATCAAAAATGGCAAGAGAGAAAATTTTAAAAAAGGCTTGCTAAGAAAATCTTGCAAGCTTAGGTATAGTATATTCATTTAATTTGATTGTAATTTTCTTGAAGCTTTTGATAAATTTCTTTATAATCTAGTGTTTCTTTTAAAATTTGATTTAAAACTTCATTATCTTCTGTGCCATTCCAAGTTTTTTTATAAGTACCTTCTTTGTAGCCATTTTCTTGTCTGAATTGATTTAATATATTTTTTCCAATATAGGTTTTATAAAGTTCAAAGAAATTTAAACCACATTTTCTAGCCAAAACAAAATACACGCTTAAAAGTTCACCTAAATCATAATCAAAACCACTACACTTATGGATAATAAGTTCAATATCATTTAAAATTCCATAGATATCTGCTTCATTTGGATTAGAAGTTTCTTTGCAAAAATCATCAAAAAAAGTTACAGAAGAAACTTCTTCTGCTATGAAGTTTTTATCATCGATTTGTTTTTCTTTGTATTCTTCTAAAATTAAACTCAAAATAAAATGCCATATATCTACTATTTCAATGCGTACATTATCCCAATTTGCAGGAGTATGTATGCTTTTCCAGTGTTTCCAAGCAAAAGAATCAATAAGCTCAGCACACTCCATATAAATACATCTTCTAAAACTGATTAATTTACCTTCTTTGGTATAACCATTTTCCCAACCTATACCATTGGTGTCATCATTTAATTTTTGCTGGAGTTCTAGCATGCTTTTTAAAATATCTTTTACTTCCATTTTGTTTCCTTTTTTAAGCATAAAATCCAAATTCTTTATTATCTTCTTCTTTTTCTTCTTTTTGCTTGTTATATTGCTCCCAAATTTCTTCTAATAATTTAGCACTATCTTGGAAAATTTGCTTTTTAATATCTTCAAGATCTGTTTTATTCATTTCTTTGTTTAAGCTTTTATCCATAGTATTTAATAATTCATGTAAAGTGGCTTTTTTGTGTTCTTCATTTTTTGGTTCAGGTAAGGCATTGCCGATTTTCATTGCAGTAGTGATAAGCTCTTTTGGTTTTAAAGTTCCTACTCTTGAGTTTTTCATAAATTCATCGATTTGAGGTTGTACTTTAGCTACCGCTTCTTTTATTTCTTCAATTTCTTCTTGTGAAAGTTTGGTTCCATTGTATGAGAATGAAAAACCAAATTGATTTCTAAGGCTTAAAGAAGCTGAGTTGCCATCTTTATCTAATTTTGCCTCTTTTTTATCATACATAGAAAAAGAAAGATGGTTACCATTTTTTGTTTTAATATCCATAGAAAAATTTTGAGAATTATAACTAGAAATTTGCATAACATTCCTTTCAAGTCAAGATAAAGCTATATCGTCAAAATAACTCAATCTTAAACAAATTTGCAAAGTTTTTATACTTTGCAAATTTCAAATATTAGGGAGATAAACATTTTAACATTAAGTCTTTAAATGCTCGTTAAATCCCAAAATAATTTTAATAATTTTTCATTTTTTGCACATATTAAAATTTGCTTTTTATTGTGCGTTTTTTTGCATGCTTTTAAAGCTTGTTTTAAATGTTCTTTTAAAGAAAAAATCAACCCAAAGGCAATGGCTTCTTTATCTAAGCCACCTAAAATATAAATCAAAGGCATACGCATAGATTTAGAAACATCAAGCTTTGCTTGTTCATTAATAGTGGTTTTAAAATCAAATTTGCTAGGATGTTTAAACTTATAAGCTAAAGCAAGATCTAAAAACTCATCTAAATGGTTTAATTTTTTTCCACTAATAAATGGATAGATAAAATAAAATAAATCTAAGATATTATTACTAATTTTGCTTTCATCATCATAATTTTCTTGTATAAAATCATAATATGTTTTAAATTGCTCTTGATAATTTTGCACTAAAGTCATAGCCATTTTGGTTTTTGCGAAATTATTTAAAAAAACTTTAGGATTAGCTTCAAAACTAAAATCTAAAAAATTAATCTTTGTATCATTTTGATAAAAAATCCCACTAATTTCACTTTCTAAATCTAGTAAGATATTATCTGAATCAAGCTCATTGTTAGAATTATTATGGACTATTTTATCATCTAATATAATAGAAAAATCATTATAAGCAAATTCATTACTCATAGGTTTTTCATAAAAACCAAAATCATCCCAAAAATTTTCTTCACTACAAGCAATACAGCCATGTCCTGCAGCTACTGGCCAAGAGGTTTTGGAGTTAAATTTAACCTTAGGGCAATTATTATAAGCATAAGGTCCTTTGCAACCTACTTTAAAAAGACAATAACCTTGTTTTATATTTTCATCATCAAAACTTTGAGCAAAATTTCCTGCTTCAAATTTAGCTTTTCTTTCACATAAATCATGCAAGCATTTTCCATAAAAGGCTAAAGGCCTATTTTGCTCATCTAAAGCCATGTCTTGTTCAAATAATATATAAAAGCAAAGCGCTGCGATGATATTTACATCACTTGGAGGACAACCTGGTATATTGATTACTTTTTCTTCTAAGACTTTAGAAATTCCTATGCTTTTGGTAGGATTTGGATGTGCAGCTTGAATTCCTCCATAGCTTGAACAAGTCCCCATAGCAAAGATTGTTTTAGCATTTTTAGCACATTTTTGTAAAATTTCATACCCATTTTCACCATGTGCTCCTATAGTTAGATAAAAAGGATCTATAGCACAAACCCCACCTTCAACAGCTAAAAGAAAATCTTTTTTTTCTAAAACTTCCTCTAAATGCGATTCTGCCTGGTGTCCGCTTGCACTCATAAAGGTTTCATGATATTCTAAAGAAATAAAATCAAAAATCAGATCTAAAAAGTCAGGCAATGAAGTTCTAAGTAAACTCTCGCTACACCCTGTGCATTCACTTAAATGAAGCCATATGAGACTAGGCGGGGTATGAAGTTGAAAATATCTATGTGCTAAAGGGCTAAAATCATTTGGTAAACCTAAAATTTTAATAATGGAATTTACAGCCTCTAATGAGATATTTTTTTCTTCTTTGTGTGAGTTTTCCAATAGAGCGATTTTACGCTCTAATATGCTTTTTAGTTCTTCATTGCTTAAAGACATTTTTTAACCTTTAGCTATTTGTATCATATTTAAAAAATCATTTGCATTTAATGCAGCTGAACCTATTAACACTCCATCACAATTTTTTAAAGCACAAATTTCTTTAATATTGTTTTGATTAACACTTCCACCATATAAAAGCTTAGCGTTAGTAAATTCTCTTAAAAAATTAAGTATGGTATTAATATCATTAAGATTAGCACTAACTCCTGTGCCTATAGAATAAATAGGCTCATATGCTATGATAAGTTTTTTATAAGATAAGTCAATATTTTCAATTTGTTTTTTTAAAAAGTCTAAGCTTTCGTTAGTATTCTTAGTTTCTAAACTTTCGCCTATGCAATAAATGATATTAAAATCAAGATTTTTTGCAAAATCAAATTTAGCCCTTAAAAAACTTTCATCTTCATTTAAAGCTCTTCTTTCAGAATGGCCTATTAAAACGCTTTTGATATTAAATTCTTCTAAGTGAATTTTACCTATTTCTCCGGTATATGCTCCATTTTCACAAGGGTAGAAATTCTGCGCGCCTTGTTGAAATGAAAAATTGTCTTTTAAGAAAGCTATGTTAGGAGGGAAGATGAAAATTTCATCTTCTTTGTTTAAGTTTTGGTTTAATTTTTGAGCGTAAAGTTCAAAGCTTGATCTTGTATGATTACACTTTAAATTTGCTGCAAAAATCATTCATTATCCTTTATAGTCAAAGGTTTTACACCAGGAAGTTCTTTTCCTTCTATAAGTTCTAATGATGCTCCACCACCGGTTGAAATGAAAGTCATCTCATCAGCATCACCTGCTCTTGCTACGACATCAGCAGTATCACCACCACCTATTACAGTTGTTGCATGAGATTCGCTAATATAATGACTCATTTTAATACTACCTTTTGAGAATTTATCGATTTCAAAAACCCCCATAGGTCCATTCCACCATATAGTTTGAGCATCAGAAAGTGCTTCTTTAAACAACCTTACACTAGCAGGACCTATATCAAGCCCCATCCAACCCGCAGGAATTTCTTGCACAGGAGTGTATTTCATCACCGCTTCTTGAGAGCAAGTTTGTGCTGCTGTAACATCCACAGGAAGATAAATTTTCACCCCTAGATTTTTACCTTTGAGCAAGATTTTATTCGCTTCTTCAATTAAATCTTCTTCTAAGAGAGAATTTCCTATATCATAACCTTGAGCTTTTAAGAAAGTAAAGGCCATACCTCCACCTATGATTAATTTATCTACTTTTGGAAGTAAGTTAGTCAAAGCTTGCAATTTCCCACTTACTTTAGAACCACCCACTACAGCTACAAAAGGACGCGCAGGGTGTTTGATAAGATTACTTGCAAATTCGATTTCTTTTTGGAGTAAAAATCCCGCACCTTTGTTTGCATTATCAAAGTATTTTGTAATAGCTTCAACGCTAGCATGGGCTCTATGGCAAACCCCAAAAGCATCATTAATATAAACATCAGCCATAGAAGCAAGTTCTTTAGCTAAGTTTTCATCATTCTTAGTTTCACCTTTTTCAAAGCGTAAATTTTCTAAAAGCAAAATTTCACTTGATTTTAATTCACTAGCTTTTTTCTTTGCATCTTCACCTATAACATCTTTAGCCATGATAACATCTTTAGCCATTAAGCGTGCAAGTCTTTTTGCAACCGGCTCTAAAGAATATTTTGAAGCTATTTCTTTTGGACGCCCTAAATGTGAAGCTAAAATAACAGCACAGCCATTATCTAAACAATATCTTATGGTAGGGATAGCTGAGCGAATACGACGATCATCGGTAATATTTAAAAATTCATCTTGAGGAACATTAAAATCACATCTTATAAATACTTTTTTCTTTGCAAGATCAATATCTTTAATCGATAAAATACTACTCATCTTAAGCCTTTGCCACAAATACTGCCATATCTACTAAACGAGAAGAATATCCCCATTCATTATCATACCAAGCAACCACTTTAACAAAATCATCACAAATTACTTGGGTTAAATCACTTGCTACAATCGCACCATAAGAGCAAGTTATAAAATCACTTGAAACTCTTTCTTCATCATCAACCAATAATATACCTTTTAAATTACTAGCAGCTGCTTTTCTAAAGGCTTCGTTGATTTCTTCTTTACTTACTTTTTTCTTTAAAGTTGCAGTTAAATCCACAGTTGATACATCAGCTACAGGTACACGCATGCTTTGACCGTGTAATTTTCCATCAAGCTCAGGCATAACAAGCTTCATAGCTTTTGCTGCACCAGTTGAAGTAGGGATGATATTTTGTGCAGCAGCGCGCGATCTTCTTTTATCTCTTGCTTTTGCATCAATAATGCTTTGTCCGTTTGTGTAAGCATGTATAGTTGTCATTAAACCTTTTTCTATGCCAAAATTATCTTGTAAAACTCTACAAATTGGACCCAAACAGTTAGTAGTACAACTTGCGTTTGAGATGATGTTTTCGCCTTTGTATTCGTGAGCATTTACCCCTAAAACATAAGTTGGAGTTTTATCTTTTGCAGGTGCACTCATGATAACTTTTTGCACCCCATGATCTAAAAATCCTTGACATTTTTCCATAGTTAAGTGCGCGCCAGTGCATTCTAAAACAATTTGTGCGCCATATTTTGCAAAGTCTAAATCCGCTACATTTCTGCTTTTTAAAACTTTTATTTTTTTATTATCAATTATTAAATCATCACCATCGTTTTCAACACTACCATCATATACCCCATGAACGGTGTCATATTTAAAAAGATATTTAGTAAGTTCTATATCAGTAGTATCATTAATCGCTACAAGATCGATATCATCATGCTTCATAATAATTCTTGCAACACATCTTCCAATGCGTCCAAAACCATTTATTGCAACTTTTACAGCCATTTTCATTTCCTTTTTATGATTAAGTAGGTAAAATTCTACTAAAAAAAGGTTAAATTTTAATGAAAATCGCACTTTTTGGTGGCAGTTTTGATCCACCCCATTTAGGGCATAATGCTATAGTCTTTAATGCACTAGCAAATTTAGAGCTTGATAAACTCATTATTATGCCTACTTTTATTAGCCCTTTTAAGCAAGAATTTACCGCAAATGAACAAAGACGCTTAAAATGGTGTGAGATGATTTGGGGAGGTTTAGAAAAAGTTGAAATTTGTGATTTTGAAATAAAAAAACAAAGACCCGTACCTAGTATAGAAAGTGTTGATTTTTTGTATAAGCAATATGAAATTTCTAAATTTTATCTTATTTTAGGAGCTGATCATTTACAAAGTCTTGAAAAATGGCATGAATTTGAAAGATTGCAAAATTTGGTAGAATTTGTTGTAGCTAAAAGAGATGGTATTTTTATACCAAAACATTTTAAAACCCTAGATACTAAAGTAGATATTTCTTCTTCTTTTATAAGAGAAACCTTGCAAACATCGCAAGTTTGTGAGCAAATCAAAGAAGAAGTTAAGCTTTATTATTCTAAATTTAAAAATATTTAACAAAAGGAAAATAATGCAAGAAAGAATTAATAATATAGTACAGATTTTAGATGATAAAAAAGCAGATTTAATAGAAACTTTTGATATGCAAGATAAAGATTATTTTGTTAAATTTGTAGTGATTGCTACTACTATGGGAGAAAGACATGCGCTTTCTTTGATTGATGATTTAAAAACCAATCTTAAAAGTAAGGGTGAAGAGTTTTTAAATATAGAAAGTAGCGAAGAATGGACTGTGCTTGATTTAGGTGATATTTTAATTCATTTAATGAGTGAAACTTATAGAGCAAAATATAATATAGAAGAATTTTTAAAAAGTCTAAATAAAGAAAATCAAAACTAGGATTAAGATTTGGATAATCTAATCACTGAGTTATCAGATTTAGCTAAAGAATATTTTGAAAATTCAGAATTTGAAAAATGTGATGAAGTCTTAAGTGAGCTTATAGCTTTTTGTAAAGGCGAAGTTACGCTTGCTCAAGATGGTAAAATGATTTTTATAGATGATGAGGATAAACATCGTTTGCTTTTAGAGGCTTACCATAATAGAGCGTTTTGTAGATTTAATTGTTTGAAATTTCAAGAAGCACTTAAAGATGCAACTATAGCTGTAGAATTTGATCCTAATAATGTATTTTTATTTAATCTTTTAGGTCTATGTAATTTTAAATTAGATTTATTACAAGAAGCACTTTTGGCTTTTAATAAAACTATAGCACTGGATAATACATATTATTTAGCATATTTTAATAGAGCTAGGGTTTATATACTTTTAGATGAGCACACAAAAGCTTTAAAAGATTTGCAAATTTGTATTGATTTAGCTCCCGAGTATTATATAGCTTATTATACTAGAGCTATTGCTTTGCTTAGTGTTGATCCAAAACAAGCTTTGATTGATTTTAAAAAGTCTCAAGATTTAGGCTTTGAATCCTCGCAGATTTTTTATTATCAAGGTGTAGCTTATGAGAATTTAGAAGATTATCAAAAAGCTATAGAATTTTTTACTAAGATGATTGAGCAAGATGAGAGTTTTGCTGATGCGTATTATAAAAGGGCTAATAATAAACGCAAGGTTGATGATTTAGAAGGAGCTTTGCAAGATTGCTTAAAATCTATTGAACTAGATAATGAAAATGCAATGGCGTACTTAATTTTGGGACATATTTATAAAGACTTAGAAAAGATAGAATTATCAATAGATGCCTTTAAAAAATCAATCGAATTAGATGAAAATTTACAATATCCATGTTTTGCATTGGCTAGAGTTTTGTATGATTTAAAAGATTATGAGCAAGCTTTGAAGTATTATGACAAAACAATTGAGCTTTATGAAGAATATGCCCAAGCATATATTAATAGAGGCAATACTAAAATCAATCTAAAAATGATTGAAGAGGCTATAGAGGATTTTGACTTAGCAGCTAAATATTATCAAGAAAGAGCAAGAAAGCATGATTTTACTCCATCAGAATTAGCAGAGCTTGAACACGCAGTTCCTTATGGTTTTTATCATTTGGGCAATAGCTTATATAAAATAGACAAATATGATGAAGCTTTGATAAGTTATGAAAAAGCCTTAAAATATCAAAAAGAATATCCTGATGTGTTTTTTAATAGGGCTTATTTAAAATCTGATCTTGAAAAATATGAGGAAGCTTTAGAAGATAGCGAATTAGCTGTTAAATATTATAAAAAGCAAAATAATACTCAAGATTATGTTAATTCTCTTTCTCAAAGAGCTTGGATTAAAAGCAAGCTTGAAAGATTTCAAGAAGCTATGGATGAATACAATGAGCTTATAAAAACATATAAAGATTATATTGATTTAAAAGATGTATTATTTGAAAGAGCATATTGTGCAAAAGAGCTTGAATCTTATGAAGAATTAATAGCTTATTGTAATGCAGCACATAAAGTGGATAAAAATAATTTTAAACTTTATTTTTGGCGAGGAATTGCTAAATATAATTTAAGCTTAGAAGAAGAAGCTATAGAAGATTTAGATAAGGCTTTAAAAATTGATAAAAATCATAATGGAGCAAAGTATTATAAGGGACTTTGTTATGAAGATCTTTATATGTTTGAAGCAGCGATAAAATGTTATGATAGTGTGATTTTAAGTAATGAAGAAGATGATGAATCATATTTTCATAGAGCAAAATGTAAAAGAAATCTTGAAAAATACAACGAAGCCTTAAAAGATATCAATGAATGCTTAAAAATAATTGATGATGCTGGGGAGTACTGGATAGAAAAAGCACAAATTTTAAGCTTTTTAGGAAAATATGATGAAAGCTTCAAAGCAGCAAAAAAAGCAAGTGAGCTTGAACCAAAATCACATGAATGTTATCATTTTATGGGTGCGGTTAAACTGTATTCGCAAGATTTTAAAGAAGCTATAAAATATCTTAATATGGCTTTAAATTTAGATGAAAGTCAAAATTGGACACATTATTATAAGGCAGAGTGTTTAAGAAATTTAGGTGATTTTCATGATGCATTGCAATGTTATGAAGATTGTTTAAAGATAGCAAATGAAAATACCGATGCTTTGGTGGGAAAAATTCAGTGTTTAGAAGAGCTAAAAGAATACGAGCAAGCTTTAGAGTGTGCTAAAGAATTATTAAAGCTTGATGAAGAAAATGAGTTTGCATTAAAAAATCAAAATATTTTAATGCAAAAATTAAAACAACAAAATAAAAAATGGTGGCAAATTTGGAATTAAATTAGAGTTTGTTGATGTATTCTTCAATCTCTTTTTTGATTTTGTCTTTTTTGTCTTTTAAAGCTTGTTTTTTATTTTTATATTCTGTTTTGCTCATATAATCTTTTTGTTTTTTTAATTCTTTTAACTCTTGTTCGATTTTTTTTATCTCTTGCTCTTTAAGTTTTTTAGCCTCTAATTTTTTATCATAAAAAAGAGGATCTTTTGCACAATCAGCCTGAACTTCTTTTAAAGCTAATTCTAAACTTGAAGCTTTTTCTTGATGATTATAATTTTTAGCATAAGCTATTTCTTTTTGAATTTGCTCTATTTTAACCTCACATTGTGTGGAAAATGCAAATGAGCAAAGTGTAAGTAAAAACAACAGCTGTTTCATAGTTTAAACCTTTCTTTTTTGATATTTTAGTTTGCTATATTAAATAATTTATTTGCTGTTTTTAATGAAAATATGAGTTTTGAAAAAAGTTATTTGACCTTTTATATTAATGTCAAACTCCAAAGGGATAAAAATCAAAGATGAGTTATTGTTAAGTTTGTAGCTTAATTGCGAATTTTCCTGGTAGTTTTTTAATATTTTGTCAAAATTTTCAAGCTTTAAAAGTTCTTTTTCTTGAAGTAAAAAATACAAGGTATTATCATCAATTTTCATAAAATATTTAAAGTCACTTGAATCAGCAATAAAATCAAATAATACTTCATCATAATTTTCTTTTAATTTGGAGTATTTTGGATGAAATTTTTTGGACATATTGTGAAATTCTATCTTTTGTGGTTTTAAATGAGTTAAATTATAAGTTTTTAAAAAATCATCAAAACTATAATTGTTGTTATAATTTTTATTAAGATTGTGCAAAGTGTTTTTGATACTTTTAATTTGATTATAATATTGTCTGCTTTGAATATAGTCAAGATTTAAAGAATGTATAGAGTTTTCTAATTTTTGCAATTGATATTTTTGTGAAGAAAAGCTTATGTAATTTGCAAAAAATCCTAAAAATAGTGCCATAAGTGCAAGTAGATAAAAAGAAAATTTTAATGCTATTTTTTGTTTAAACACGCTTAGATAATTTGCTATCAATAGCCATAAATTTAAAGCTAATACTGCTAAGCGTTCTGGCGTAAAGCCATATTGTGCAATTCTAATTATAATAGCATAAAATACGAAAATATTTAGTGATAGCACCACAATAAAAAAGGCATAGAGTAATGTTTTTTTGATTTTATAAAACGATAAATTTATCCACAGATTAATTAATAAAAAATTACCAAACCAAAGGCACAAATGAACTATGCTAAGATTTTCTAAAAGACTAAATAACGCCCCTAAACCATAAGCAAAAAGCATAATAATATATAAAACACTAAAAGTATTTAGTATGAATATAAAAATTTTATGAAAATTATATGAGGTAAAATTACCAAGTAAAAATAAAGAAAAAATTCCAGCACTAAAAAGCCATAATGATAAAACACAAGAATCTAACATGCTTGAAGAAATATCAAATAAAAAATCAAATGAACCATAAAATATAGCCAAAAATATACCAAAAATGAACCAAAAGCTTATACTAAAAGAAATGGCAGCTAAAAAATGATGAAAATAATTAAAATCATATAATTTTCTTGCACATACTAAAGCTATAAGAGCTGTTGTTAAGGAAATATACAAAGAATTATTAGTAAAAAATATTAAATAATTTTCTATACCATCTTTAAAAATAAAATTTAAAAATATATAAAAAATTAGCCCAAAAAATCCAACCCATAAATTTTTCAAACTTTTATAATTTTGTATTAAATTGCTTTTTTGATTCAGTGAATGTTTCACAAAAAATTATAAATAGGGTTAAAAGTAAAAAAATACTAGTTTGGTATGAATCATAAAAAAATGCTATAAAAAACCAAAAACATAAATAAAAAATAACTCCAAGTGGATGATTCAATAAAGCTAGATAGCTAGAATTAATAAATTTTTTAAACATGAATATTTTTTATTTTGTTAAGTAAAATTGATATAAATCCTTCAAAGTCAGGTAAATTTAAATCCTTAATTTCTCTTTGCTGTTTTCCCCACATGCATTCAGGAAAAAACCCATCTTCTTTAAAACGTGCCATAACATGAAAATGCACTCTTGGTACATAGTTTGCAAAGGAAGCTATATTGATTTTTTCTGGGTTATAGTATTCTCTAAGGCTTAATTCACAAGCTAAAACATATTGAAAAAGCATATTTTGCAAAAAGGCTGGGCAATCACTTAATTCTCTGTAATTTTCTTTAGTAAAAATTTTCACCCAAGGAATTTGAGAATTTTCTTTTTCTATAAATAAATAATCATTTTCATAAATCATACTAACCCTTAAGAAAAGACTAGGATTATTCCTAGTCTTTTGATTATTTTTTTGGTCCTATCATTTTTGTAGGATCTACAAATTTAGCAAAGTCTTCTTCACTTACCAAGCCAAGCTCCATAGCACTTTCTTTTAAAGAAATACCTTTTTTATGAGCATTTTTTGCTACTTTAGCTGCATTTTCATAGCCAATGTGTGGGTTTAATGCAGTCACTAGCATTAAGGAATTATGTAAATTATGATCTATTTTTTCTTTATTTGGTTCTATACCAACAGCACAGTGGATATTAAATGAATGCATAGCATCAGCTAATAAATCAAGACTTTGTAAAAAATTATAAATAATCACAGGTTTAAAAACATTAAGCTCGAAATTTCCTTGGCTTGCTGCAAAACCAATAGCTGCATCATTTCCCATAACTTGCACTGCAACCATAGTTAAAGCTTCGCATTGAGTAGGATTAACCTTACCTGGCATGATAGAACTTCCTGGTTCGTTCTCAGGTATGTTTAACTCTCCAAGACCACATCTAGGGCCACTTGCTAACCATCTAATATCATTTGCTATTTTCATTAAATTTGCAGCTAAGCCTTTCATAGCTCCATGAGTAAAATTAATAGCATCATGGCTTGTTAGTGCATGGAATTTATTTGGACTTGAAACAAATTTAGTACCTAAAAGCTTGCTTAGTTCTTCACTTACTTTTTCGCTAAGTTCTGGATGTGCATTTAATCCTGTGCCAACAGCTGTCCCACCTATTGCAAGCTCTCTTAATGTAGGTAAAGAAGCGATGATTTGCTCTTTTGAGTGAAGTAACATAGAAAGATATCCACTAAATTCTTGAGCAAGGGTAAGTGGTGTAGCATCTTGAAGGTGAGTTCTTCCTATTTTAATAATCCCTTCAAATTCTTTTACTTTTTTTTCAAAAGTTGCAATAAGCTCATCTAAAGTAGGGATAAGTTTTTTTTCTACTTGCTCTACTGAAACTATACTCATAGCAGTTGGAAAAGTATCATTTGAGCTTTGGCTCATATTTACATGATCATTAGGATGAACAAGTTTTTCTTTTCTAAAATCTCCACCCATAATTTCAGTAGCACGATTTGCTATGACTTCATTCATATTCATATTGCTTTGTGTGCCCGAACCTGTCTGCCATATTGCTAGTGGGAAATTATCGTCAAATTTTCCTGCTACAATTTCATCGCAAGCTTGCACAATAGCATCTTTTTTAGCATCATCTAATTTGCCAAGTTTGTTATTTACTAAAGCCAAAGATTTTTTAAGATTTGCAAAAGCATAAATTAAAACTTTTGGCATTTTTTCGCAACCTATTTTAAAATTTTCAAAACTTCTTTCAGTTTGCGCACCCCAATATTTGTCATTAGGAACTTTAATCTCTCCCATAGTATCGTGTTCGATTCTATATTCCATGGCTTTTCCTTGTAATAAAATAAGATATGATATTTAAGCCAAATAAACCCTAAAGTTTGCTTATAATTTAAGAAGTATTTATAAAATTTTTGAAAAAAAGTGTAGTTTTTTCAAAACTACACAAAATATTTATTCTACGGTAACACTTTTTGCTAGATTTCTTGGCATATCCACATCATTGCCAAGTCTTATAGAAACTTCTAAAGCAAGAAGCTGTAAGATCACCATCATTTCAAAAAATTCACACATATAGTGTTCTTGTTTTGAAGTTCTTATAAAATCATCACTTAAATCAAAATCAAGCGGGGAAATAGCAAGCAAAGTAGAATCCCTTGCAGCTAATTCTTCTACATTTGATTTGGTTTTTTCATAAAGGCAATTTTGCGGCATTAGTGCAACAGTAAAAAGCTCACTATCTGCTAGAGCAATAGGTCCATGTTTCATTTCACCTGCTGGATAGCCTTCAGCATGTAAGTATGAAATTTCTTTTAATTTTAAAGCTCCTTCTAATGCTAGTGGATAAAATACATCTCTTCCTATAAAGAAAAAGCCGTGGCCATGTAGGTATCTTTTTGAAATTCTATGTACTTTTTCATGTAAGTTTTGTTCAACTTTAACTATACTTGGCAAGCTTCTTAAAGCTTTGATTTCTTTACTCATTTCCAAATTTGCTTTTTGTGCAAGATAGATTGCAAGCATCCATAAAGTTGCCACTTGAGTAGCAAAAGCTTTAGTTGAAGCCACACCTTTTTCAATGCCCGCTCTAGTAAGCAATGATATATCAGCCAAACGCACGATATTAGAATTATCCACATTACATATTGCTAAAGTTTTAACTCCTTGTGCTTTTGCTATTTTTAAAGCTTCAAGTGTATCAGCTGTTTCACCACTTTGTGAGATTACTATAAAAAGAGTATTTTTACCTATAATGGCTTCTCTGTATCTAAATTCACTTGCTACTTCAACTTTAGTTTTAATCTTTGCAAGTCTTTCAAGCAAATAAGCCCCACTTAATGCTGCATGATAGCTTGTACCACAAGCACAAAGTGTGATTTCATCTATGTTTTGTAAAAGCGTTTCATCTATATCTTCAAAAACAATTTGCTCACCTTGCAAGCGTCCCATTAAAACTTCACCTAAAACTCTACTTTGCTCATAAATTTCTTTTTCCATAAAAAATCTATAACCATCTTTTTGAGCATAACTTTTATCTTGACTTAAAGCCACAAAAATAGGTTGTATACAAGCTTGATCATGACAAATTTTGCATTCGTTTAAATTCACATATCCATAATCTCCATCTTCAAGATAAGCTACTTTATCTACTAAAGAAACTAAAGGCGCATCACTTGATGCAAAATAATATTCATTTTCATCGCCATTTTTTCCGATGATGAGTGGTACAGCATTTTTAGCAAAATAAATTGTATTAGGATCTTTTTTGCTCACAAGTAAGATTGCAAAAGCACCTTTTAGTTCAGCTATAGTCTTTTTAAAAGCTTCAAATGGTTCTAAATTACTTGCATAGTATTCAAACAAATGCACAATAACTTCAGTATCGGTTTGACTTAGAAAATTAATACCTTCTTGTGTGAGTTTTGTTTTTAATTCTTGGTAATTTTCTATGATTCCATTATGTATTACACAAGAGTATTGTCCTAAATGTGGATGAGCGTTTATTTCAGTTGGTTTTCCATGAGTTGCCCAACGCGTATGGCCTATAGCAAGCCCAAAGCCATCACTATTAAAATTAGCAGTTTTGTTAGCTAAATTTTCTAATTTTCCAACCGCTTTAAAAAAGTCTAATTCCCCATCTTTCATTACTGCTATACCAGCACTATCATAACCTCTATACTCAAGCTCTTTTAAGCCTTCTAATATGATTTTTTTCTTTTCTTTAGTTCCTATATAACCTACTATTCCACACATCTTTTACTCGCTTATTAGTGATTTAAGAATTTGATCTTTATGATCTTGCAAGCTTTCATTTTTATGCAAAATCAAAACATTTCGCGTTCTTTCTTTTATGGTTTGAATTTTTGCTGCGCTTAAGATAATATCATATCTTGCAAGCACATCCATCACATAAGCCATTAAACCTTTTTGATCTTTTGTGTTTAAGGTTATTTTGGCATAGCTTTTGGAATAATTCATGTCTAATTTTAATTCATCTTTTTTAATGTTTGGTTTTTTTGCCTTTTTTTGTACTTTTAAATGCAATTTAGAATTAAGTAAATTTTCTAAACTTTGTTTTTGAGTATCGCTTACTATATCTGAATATTCAAATTTCAAATAAACTTTTTCATCAAATAATTCAAAAAAACTCATAAAGACTAAATTTAAAGAACTTAAAGTATTGAGTATATTTTCAAGATTGTTTTTTCTATTCATTATAAGCTCTAGGGTAAAATTATCTTGATTATCAAGCCAAAAAGTAAAATTTTCTTTTTGTGCAATTTGTGCTATTTTAATGATTTTTTCAAAACTATTTTTTATAAAAAAGAGATTAGATTTAATATGAGCGATATTATCTTGAGTTTGCTCATCAAGATCTAAAAAAGCCTTACTTCTTTTTAGAGTTTGTTCTTTTTTTACTCTTCTTTGGCTCTCATCAATTAAATTCTCATCCTCAAAGCCTTCTAGCGCATTTTGAAACAATCTTTCTAAACTTTTATAATAAAAATGATTTTCTATACCTAAAGCTTTAGCATTGCAAAAAGATAAAAGATGTAAGGTTTTTAAGGTATTTATATCATTTAATTTGGAAATAAAATTTAAAACAATAGTAGAATTATAAATATCTTCTTTTTCTATAATGTCTTTAAAAGCGTTAAAATTTTTATACAATCTTAAGCCAAAATCTAAAAGTTCATTATCAACTTGGAATTTTCCTACATAAGCCCTGTAAATATTTGCTAAAGAAATTTCATTTTCTTCATGAATAGCACTTAAAAGTATGGTGAGTTTTATTATTAAAAGTGTATTTTCATCAAAGTCATAATCTTTTTCTTCAAAGCATTTTAAGCAAAGTAATGCTCTATCTAATGCGCTATAAACACCTTCTTCTTCGAGTAAAAATTTACTTTGAGTAAGAGGTTTGCAAAAATCTTTTAAAATATTAGCATCAGCAAGAAGTTTTAAAAGAGCAAAAGAATGTTTTCTTTCTAAAATTTTCTTGAATAATTCTAGATTTTCATCTTTATTTTCTGCTCTTTTTAATGCAAAAATGAGTTTGATATCAAAATTATAATCTTTATCATCTAATTTTAAAAGTTGATTTAATATCAAGCTTAGGTTTTCACTTTTATTAGAATAAGTAAAAAAGTTATCTTGTGTTTCATAAAGCTTACTATCTTTATAGTGTTTTTCTTGGATACACCTTGCTAAAAATTGCGTATAAATTCCACAAGTTTGCATGCATTGCATAGCTTTTTGAATAAGTATGGATTTAAGATCTAAATTTTTCTTTTCTTTTTTTTGCATTAAGTTAGCAAGTTCTTGTGAATTTTGTATTAAAAATAAATTAGTGTTTTTACCTTCTAAAAGATTCATTGCGCATTTGAGTGAAAATAAAAAATCACTCGCAAGCTTAAATTCACTTAATTCTTTTTCGTTGATAAAATTAAGCATATAATTTTTAGGAGAATCTTTAAATAATATACTTAAATTTTCTATATCAAGTTGCTCATCTAAACCACCAAAATTTTTATTAATGTCAAATTCTTGCTTGATTAAAGGTTGATGATATGGGTTAAATTCTTGCAAGATTTTCAAAGCAAATTCTTCTTTTAACTCATCTTGAGCTTGAGAAATTTTTTCTTTGATTTGTTTGAATAAAATTTTAGAACCGCAAATATAACGATATTGTAAAATATTTTGTTTTAGCTCGTTTTTGGCTATATTGTAAAGTCCATTTATTTCACAAATTTGATAATTGATATTTAAATTAATATCATTTAGTGAAGTAATAAATGCTTTCATTAAAGGCTTGATATTATAAGCTTTTATATCTTTATAAATAAGCAATAAATCAACATTTTCTTTTATACTTAAATTCATTTTAGCATATTGTTTAATAGCGATAATACAAAAAGGGAATTTATCATTATGCGGAAAATAATCATCGAAAAAATCATTCAAAACAAGCTCGTAAACATCTTCTATAAAACGATCAATTTCTTTAGAGTGGTAAAAACTAAACGAGCCTTGTTTTAAAAAAAGTCTGGAGCAATAAGCTTCATAATCTTTTAAAGAATTTTTTAATTTTTGAATTTTTTGCATATTCATTTTTGATAATAATCCCTTTATTTTGATTTTTAATATCATACCAAAAATACTTTGTATTAAATTTTAAGTAAGTAGAAACTATAATTGTAATTTAAATTTAAAAAATGGTAAGAATATGCAAACAATTATAGAAAAACTAGAAAAACAAGAAAGATTAAATGAAGAAGAAGCTAATAAGCTTTGGGGTTTAGAGCTTTTTACTTTAGGCAAATATGCACAAAGAATTCGAACTAATTTGCATGGTAAAAAGGTTTATTTTAATATTAATCGCCATATTAATCCTACAAATATATGTGCTGATACTTGTAAATTTTGTGCTTTTTCAGCACATAGGAAAAATCCTAATCCTTACACTATGTCGCACGAAGAGATAATGAAAATAGTCGATGAAACAGTTTTGAGAGATACCAAAGAAATTCATATCGTTTCAGCGCATAATAAAAACACTTCATGGCAATGGTATTTGGAAATTTTTAAAATGATTAAAGAAAAATATCCATTTTTACATATTAAAGCCTTAACTGCTGCTGAGATTGATTTTTTAAGTAGAGCTTTTAATATGAGCTATGAAGAAGTGATAGAAAAAATGCTTGAATATGGCGTTGATTCTATGCCAGGTGGCGGGGCTGAAATTTTTGATGAAGAAATTAGAAAAAAAATTTGTCATGGTAAAGTAAGTAGTGAAAATTGGTTGAAAATTCACAAACTTTGGCATGAAAAAGGCAGACAAAGTAATGCCACAATGCTTTTTGGGCATATAGAAAGTAGAGAAAATAGAATCAATCATATGATAAGATTGAGAAATCTTCAAGATCAAACAAGCGGGTTTAATGCTTTTATTCCTTTAGTTTGGCAACAAGATAATAGTTTTATTACAGGTAAAAAACCACTTGGCTCGGTAGAAATTTTAAAAACCTTAGCTATAGCAAGGATAGTGCTTGATAATATTAAAAATATCAAAGCATACTGGGCAACCATGGGTATAAATTTAGCTATGGTAGCTCAAGATTTTGGTGCAAATGATTTAGATGGTACTATAGAAAAAGAAAGTATACAAAGTGCAGGTGGGGCAAAAAGTTCAAATGGCTTGAGTTTAAAAACTTTTATAGAAATGATTCAAAGCTCAGGTTATATAGCGATAGAACGAGATAGTTTGTATAATGAATTAAAAACTTATTAAGGATAAAAATGGATTTTTTTAAACTTAAAGAACATAATAGCGATATAAAAACTGAAATTTATGCAGGTATTGCTACTTTTTTAGCAATGATTTATATTATACCAGTTAATGCAAATATTATGAGTAATTCAGGTATGCCACTAGAAGCTTTAATTGTTGCAACCGCTTTAGTAACTATTATAGCTACTACTTTTAGTGCTTTTTTCTCTAATACTCCTGTGGCTATGAGTGTGGGTATGGGGCTAAATGCGTATTTTACTTTTAGCGTGTGTAATACCTATCAAATTCCTTGGCAAAGTGCTTTGGGAGCTGTGTTTTTATCGGGTATTGTTTTTACTTTATTATCTTTTACTAATTTTAGAATTTGGGTAATAAAAAGCATACCAAATGATTTAAGAAAAGCTATATCAGCAGGTATTGGAACCTTTATAGCCTTTATGGGACTTGTGCAAATGGGGATTATCACCAAAAGCGAAGCAACCTTAGTAGGTTTGGGTGATTTTTCAAGCACTAAAGTGCTTTTTGGATTGTTTGGCTTGTTTTTGGTTTTTGTTTTTTGGGCTTGGAGGATTAAAGCTGCGTTTATTTTAGCTGTTTTTGTAAGTGCTTTGTGTGCTTGGATTTTTGGTATTGATGGAGCCAAGTTTCCTGAGCAACTTTTATCTTTGCCAGTTATTAGTGGAGATAATGGTTTAAGTGCTATATTTGGCAAGCTTGATATTAAAGGTGCTTTAGAGCTTAGTATGATTCCTATAGTACTTACTTTTTTTGTTACTCAGCTTTTTGATAGTGTGGGCACAATCACAGGTGTAGGCTCAAGAGGAAAAATATTTGATGATCCAAAGCAAGGTGAGAAAAAATTAGGTAAAACCTTAGGCGCTGATGCAGCAAGTTCGGCTATGGGAGCAGTTGTTGGAACTTCTACTGTAACTGCTTTTGTAGAAAGCTCAGCAGGGGTAGAAGCAGGAGGTAGGACAGGACTTACAGCTTTAGTTACTGCTATATGTTTTGTTTTTACTTTATTTTTACTGCCAGTATTTAAAGCTATTCCTGCAAATTCTATTTATCCTATTTTAGTGCTTGTTGGAGTTTTAATGTTTATGGAAGTTGCAAATATTAATTTTAAAGATAAAGCTATAGCAGTGAGTGCATTTTTTATTATCATTATGATGCCACTAACTTATTCTATTACCACAGGTTTTGCTTTTGGATTTATTGCATATTTATTTATGCGTATTATGCAAAAAGAATTTGATAAAATTAACCTTGGTATTATTGTATTAAGTGCGATTTCATTGCTAGTATTTTTATTACAATTTTTATAGGAAGTGATTATGTATTATTATGCTTATGAAGAATTTCAAAAAGAAATTATTCCTTTTACACGCAAAATTAAGGAAGAATTTAATCCTGATGTATTACTTGCCATTGCAAGAGGTGGTATGACTTTGGGTCATTTTTTAGCAGAAGGTATGGGTAATAGAAATTTATTTTCTTTAAATTCTATTCACTATGAAGATACCCAAAAATTAGATACGATTAAAATTTTTAATATCCCTGATCTTAGTTCATATAAAAAAGTTCTTTTGGTAGATGATATTATAGATAGTGGTGAAACTATGATAGAAATCAAAAGAGTTTTAATGGAAAAATATCCTCATTTAGAACTCAAAGTAGCAAGTGTTTTTTATAAGCCTTCAGCATTATTAATCCCTGAGTTTTATATAAAAGAAGCTAAAGAGTGGATTGACTTTTTTTGGAGTATTAAAATTTAGCTTTAAATCAAATACAAATGTTATAATATTATTTTGACTTTATTTTGTTAAGAAAGGATGTCTTATGAGTTTAACAAGAAGAAAATTTCTAAAAGGACTTGCTGCTACTTCAGCGATTGCTTCGGTTAATCCTTTAATGGCTGCAAGCGAGGGAACTAAATTTTATGATACTAAAAAAATTCCTCACGCAACTCACTTTGGTGCTTTTTGGGCTGAAGTAAATTCAGAAGGAAAACTTGTAAAAGTTACACCACAACAATCTGACAAACATCCTTCTATTATCACTGATGCTATCATTGATAGAACTTATTCAGATACTAGGGTAAAATATCCTTGTGTTAGAAAAAGTTTTTTAGAAGGAAAGAAAAGACCTAAATTAAGAGGTAAAGAGCCTTTTGTAAGAGTAAGTTGGGAAAAAGCTTTAGAGCTTGTATTGCAAAAATTAAAAGAAACTCCTATTGAAAATTTATTTAATGCAAGTTATGGTGCTTGGGGGCATGTAGGTTTATTGCACAATTGTAACTCAGTAGCAGGAAGATTTTTTAATACTGCTTTAGGTGGCCACATCGGCACTGATGGAGAGTATAGTAATGGAGCTGCTGGTAAGGTTAATGCTAGTATAGTAGGGGATTTAGAAGTTTATTCTTTACAAACTTCTCATGAGGTTATTTTAGAAAATACCCAAGTTTATGTTTTATGGGGAGCTGATCTTTATAAATGTAACCAAATTGACTTTAAAGTTGCAAATCGTGGTAATGATGAGTATTATAAAAAATACAGCAAATCAAATATCAAATTTATTACTATTGATCCTCAATACACTCAAACAGCAGAAATTTTAAATGCCCAGTGGATTAAAATTCGTCCAAATACCGATGTAGCTTTAATGCTTGGTATGATGAATTATTTATATAAAAGTGGAAAATACGATAAAAAATTCATTGAAAAATATACTGATGGTTTTGACAAATTCTTACCTTATTTACTTGGAAAAACTGATGGTATTGATAAAACTCCAGCTTGGGCTGCAAATATTACCGGTGTTGAAGAAAAAGTTATTACCGCATTAGCAGATACTTTTGTAAAAAATAGAACTTTCTTAGCAGGTAACTGGGCTATGCAAAGAGCGCATCATGGTGAGCAAGCTGATTGGACTTTAATGGTTTTAGCTTCTATGATAGGTCAAGTAGGTCTACCTGGTGGTGGATTTGGTTTTTCTATGCATTATTCAGGTGGTGGACAAGCATTTTCAGGTGTAAGATTGCCAGTAGGCTTACCACAAGGTAAAAATAATCTTGATACTAATATTCCTGCAAGTAGAGTTTCAGAGGCAATTTTAAATCCAGGTAAAACAGTTAAGTTTAAAGGTAAAGAAATCACCTATCCAAAAATCAAAATGATGTATGTAGTAGGTGCTTCTGTATTAGGCCATCATCCGGACACAAATGAGCTTATTAAAGCTTTAAGAACGCTTGATACATTAATCGTCCATGAGCCTTGGTGGACACCTATGGCAAAAATGGCTGATATTGTATTACCTTCAACTACAACTTTAGAAAGAGATGATATTAGTTTTGGTGGTTCTTATTCTCAAGATTATGTTTATGCTATGAAAAAAGTAATTGAGCCTTATTTTGAAAGTAGAAATGACTATGATATTTTTGAAGAATTAGCAAAAAGAATAGGTGAGAGAGAACATAAAAAATTCACCGGTGGTAAAACTAAACAACAATGGCTTGAAGGTTTTTATGGTAGAAGTGACTGCCCTTATTATATGGAATTTGCTGATTTTTGGAAACAAGGTTTTATTCATTTTGAAACTCCGAAAGAAGCTTATAATTTCGTAAGACACTCTGAATTTAGAGCTGATCCTGTAGCAAATAAACTTGCAACAGAAAGTGGAAAAATTCAAATTTATTCACCAAAATTTGAAAAATACAACTTAGAAGACTTTAAAGCACATCCAACTTGGTTTGAACCAGCTGAGTGGCTAGGTAATGAAAAATTAGTTAAAAAATATCCTTTCCATTTAGTAAGCCCACACCCAAGATATAGAGTGCATTCTCAACTTGATAATACTTGGGTGAGAGATTTGTATAAAATTCAAGGTAGAGAGCCTGTGATGATAAATACAAATGATGCTAAAAAACTTGGTATTACTCATGGGGAAGTTGTAGAAGTATATAACGATCGTGGATCGCTTTTAGCAGGTGCTTTTGTAACAGATAATATCATGGAAGGGGTTATTAGTATTCAAGAGGGTGCTTGGTATGATCCTGAAGATGTAAGCGATAGTAAGCCAAGATGTAACGCAGGTCATGTAAATGTTTTAACAAGCTCAAGACCAACTTCAACTATGGCTCAAGCAACTAGTGTAAATACTTGTCTAGTGGGTATTAAAAAACTAAAAGAAGTTATAAAACCTTATAACTCAACTACACCACCAGAAATTATAGGAGCTTAATAATGAAGAAGATTATATTAGTATTGACTTTTTTAGCTAGTGCTTTATTTGCTAAAGATATGTTTATTTTTAATGAAAAAGTAGATCTTTTAGATAGAGCTAGTAAAAAAGTAGTAGGACAAATTTATGAAGGCTCTAAAGTAGAGCTTATAAAAGAAGAGGGTGAATATTCTTTAATCAAAGTTAAAGGCGAGGTTGTGGAGTCAAATCCAAAAAGCCTTGCTTATACCAAAGATGGAATTTATCTTTTACTTACTTTGAATGCTAAAAATGCAAGCAATGAAATGGAATTTTTAGTTAAAAGTAAAGATTTAACCGATCAAGAAATTCTTGCCTGGGATGAGATAGAATTAACTTATTATGATACTTGTACAAGTTGTCACGCAGCGCATAAACCAAAAGAACATTTAATGGAAGAATGGGACGCATACTTATCTGCTATGCAAGGTTTTGCAAAAATTACTGACGCAGAAAAAGATAGAATTTTAAGATTTTTACAATCTCACGCAAGTAATGGACCTGTAAAACTTGACTAATCAAAAATGAAAAGGTATTTGTTAGCCGTTTTATTTTTTGATTTTTGTGCTTTATTGTATGGCATAAGCACTTTATCTATAAGCTATAATGAAGCGCAAATTTATTTTTATGATCATAGCTTAATTGCTATGATCGCTAGATTTGGCACCACTCTTTTTGGTCAAAATGATTTTGGATTAAGACTTCCTTTTGTTTTATTGCACTCTTTAAGTTGTGTTTTATTATACATTTTAGCTTTAAAATATACCAAAACTTCTTTTGATGCCTTTATTTCTGTGGTTCTTTTTATATTACTCCCTGGTAGTGTAGCTAGTGCTTTGCTTATTAATGAATCAAGCATTGTGATATTTTTCACACTTTTAATTTTAGTATTATTTGAATATAAGAAAATATTTTTATTTTATGTTTTATTAGTTTTAGTTCTTTTTGTAGATGGAAATTTTGCAATTTTATACTTGTCTTTTTTCTTCTATGCTATTTATAAAAAAGATAAATTACTTATTATATGTTCTTTGATTTTATTTGCTATTGCAATGAGTGTTTATGGGTTTGATGCAAGTGGAAAGCCTAAGGGGTATTTTTTGGATACTTTGGGTATTTTCGCAGCTTGTTTTTCTCCTTTAATTTTTCTTTATTTTTTTTATGTTGTTTATAGAATTCTTTTGCAAGATGATAAGCCACTTTTATGGTTTATTAGTGCAAGTACTTTTGTTTTTTGTTTAATTTTTTCCATAAGACAAAGACTTTTTTTAGAAGATTTTTTACCTTTTTGTGTGGTTTGTACTCCATTATTAGTTCGTTATTTAATGTCTTCTTATCGCTCAAGAATGCCACAATTGCGATTAAAACATAAAATTTTTATAGAATGTTCTTTAGTTTTTTTACTATTTTTTTATCTTGGTATTATTTTTAATCAAAGTTTTTATTATTTATTAAAAGATCCCAAAAAACATTTTGCCTATGATTATCACATAGCCAAAGAACTAGCTCTAAATTTAAAACAACACAATCTCACGCATATTACTACACAAGATAAAGAACTAGCCCTAAGGCTTAAATTCTATGGTATTTCTAAAGGTAAGTTAGAACTTCATTCTAGTAAAAAAACTAGCAAGATTTATGTTAGTTTGGGCAAGCATAAAGTTTATTATTCTATAAAATGAAACAAGCTTTCACTTTAATAGAACTAGTTTTTGTTTGTATTATATTATCTCTATTATTTTCTATGGCTTATGTTTATTATAAGCCTGATTATTTGCGCTTGGGAGCTGAGCAAGTTTTAAATGATATTAAATACACAAGACACTTAGCTTTAATGCAAAATGATTTTAGAGTTAAAGAATTTAACATTGCTAAACGAGAGTGGTTTAAGGCTAAATGGCAGCTGTATTTTATACGCTCAAAATCTGCCACTAATAATGAACAAACCTATACCATTTTTTTAGATAAAAACGGCGATGGTAATGCAAACATAGGTAAAAATATGATCAATAAAGACAGAGAAATAGCTGTTGATCTTATCAATCCAGATATATTAATGAACTCAGGCCAAAGTGGTGTGATAAATCAAAATGATTTCAAAGCAAATTTAAAATACAACATAGAAAAAACTTATGGTATATCTAAGGTTTTATTTGAAGGTGCTTGTAAAGGAAGTACGCGTTTAGTTTTTGATGATTATGGTCGTTTATATACGCCTTTAAAAAATGCTACACGTGCTTATGATAAACTTGCTTCTTTTAATAATGATTGCATTATAAGATTATCTAATAACCAAAATGAGCATGTATGTATTGTTATAAATCCCATTAGTGGTTATGCCTATATCCCTAATTTTACTTCCCATAAAGGACAGAATATAATTCTAAATAATAAGCAAATATTTTGTCATAATTTATAATTATTTTTATTCTTTTATTAATAATTTATTTTAATTTTGCTAAATTTTTAATAAATTATTACAAGGAGAATTAATGTTTAAATTTAATAGTCTTTCTAATAGACTTACAACTATAGCTTGTTTTTTAATAGCTGTTATATTAATAGTAGTTAATGTGATTAGTTATTATGAGTCTAAGCAAAGCACAAGTTATTATCTTGAGGAAATTCAGAAAAAAACTATGCATGATGTTAATTATATGTACTCAAGTTATTCAAATAGCAAAAGAATTATCATAGAGTCACTAGCGCATAGTTTAAGCAAAATTGCATATAATGCTAATGATAGAGAAATTTTTAGTGTTTTAGACACCGCAAAAAGATCAGGTGGCTTTGATACTGTTCATTTTGGTTTAGAGGATTCAGGTAAGGATTATCAAATTGATACTAAATTTAATCTTCATAATAATCCTAATAAATTTGATCCAAGAACAAGACCATGGTATAAAGAGGCTAAAGCAGCAGGAAAACTAATTGTTACTGATCCTTATAAAAGTATAGTTTTGAATGGACAAGTAGTTGTGACATATTCTATTCCAGTTTTTAATGATAATAAATTCATAGGTGTGGTAAGTGGAGTTTACAACCTTAACACTTTCTCTAAAGATGTTTTAGCCCTAGGACATTCTGATAGTTCTTATGCAGGTGTATATGATAAAGATGGCGTAGTAATCTTTCACGAAGATCAAAAAAGAATGCTC